>NZ_JBBARU010000048.1:0-27715 GCF_040399605.1 Rhodovarius sp.
CATCATCGACCGCGAGGGACGGGTGATGCAGTCCAACAATGTGGGCGCCTTCGGGCCGCTGCCGCTGGTGGTGGGCCTGGGCGCCAATGCCGGGGCGGCGGGGATCATCGATCTGTTGCGTGCACAACCAAGCCTGGCCGGCAGGGTCGAAGCCGCGGTGCGTGTCTCCGAACGGCGGTGGAACCTGCGCCTGATGGGTGGCGCCGATATCCTGCTGCCCGAGGGGCAGGAGGCAGCGGCCATCACCCGCCTTGTTGAACTCCACGCGCGCGATCGGCTGCTCGACCGCCCGCTCGCCGCCGTCGATATGCGCCTGCCTGACCGCCTGGTGGTGCGGATGAACCCCGCCCCCAGCGCCACGACCCCGCCCACCAACCCGACCCAAGTCCGGAGCACCCGCGGATGAACCAACTGGTCCGCTTCACGCCCCCCGCCAGCGAATTGCCCGCGCGCGGCCAGCGCCGGCGCGGTGCGCGCTCGGGCAGTTTCGGCGTGCTGGATATCGGCACGACGAAGATCGTCTGCGTCATCGGCCGCATCGAGGGTGATGGCACGCCGCGCGCGCTGGGCTTTGGCTGGCAGAAGGCGGTGGGCGTCAAGGCGGGTTCGATCATCGACCTCGAAGCGGCGGAATTGGCCATCCGCGCCGCCGTCGCCCAGGCCGAGGAGATGGCCGACGTTCAGCTCCGCGGCGTCATCGTCAACCTCTCCTGCGGCCAGCCGGCCAGCCGCAGCCAGAATGTGCAATGGCCCATCGGCGGCCGCGCGACGACGGAAGCCGATTTGCGCGCCATGCTCCATGAGGGCCGCAGGCGGGCCGAGGCTGAGGGCCGCTCGGTGCTGCATGCCCTGCCGCTGGGCTTCACGGTGGATGCAACGCCTGGCGTGCCCGACCCGCGCGGCATGGTGTGCGATACGCTCTCGGCGCGGCTGCATGTTGTCGATGCGGCGGAGAATGCGCTCTCCAACCTCGCGCTATGCCTCAGCCGCTGCGACCTCGATGTGGAGGAGGTGGTCTGCGCCCCCTTCGCTGCCGGCCTTGCCTGCCTTGATGAGGATGAGGCGGAGTTGGGCACCGTCATCATCGAGATGGGCGGCGGCACCACCTCACTCGCCGTATTTGCCGATGGCCACCTGGCCCATACCGCGCAACTGCCCATTGGTGGCTGGCAGGTGACCAACGACCTCGCCCGCGTTCTCTCCACCCCCATCGCCCATGCCGAGCGGCTGAAGACGATGCATGGCAGCGCGTTGGAGGGCGATGACCGCGGCGAGATGCTGCCCGTGCCGCAAGTGGGCGAGACGGAGGAGCATCTGGCCCGGGTGCCGCGGCGGATGATCACCTCCATCATCCGTCCGCGCGTTGAAGAAACCTTCGAAATCCTGCGCGACCGGCTGGAAAATGCCGACCTACCGCGGGATATGACACGGCGCATCGTGCTGACGGGCGGCGCGAGCCAGTTGATCGGCGTGAGCGAACTCGCATCGCGGGTGCTGGACCGGCCAATCGGCCAGATTCGCATCGCCCGCCCGCGCCAGGTGCGCGGGTTACCGGAAACAGTTTCCGGAGCCTCTTTTTCCACCGCTGTTGGGCTGATGCATTGGGCTGGTGGGCATGGCCGCCCGGTCATCGATTTGGGGCAGGCGCCCAGCGAGCCTGGTGCCCTTCGGCGGCTCGGCGAATTGCTCCGCCGGTGGTGGTGATGAGCAAGACGGTAACGCCACAGACCTAAATCCTGTGGATAAGGTGCAACACGGTGAAATTCCCCGGCATGGGGCAGACTCGACTCGCAAAAGCGCCCTAAACAAAGATCGGACGGAGAACTCGCATGACCCTGAATCTCACGCTACCCGTGGCCCAACATACGGATTTTTCCCCCCGCATCGCCGTGATCGGCGTGGGCGGCGGTGGAACCAATGCCGTCAACAATATGATCGCCTTGGGTTTGGAGGGCGTGGAATTCGTCGTCGCCAATACCGATGCCCAGTCGCTGGTGCATAGCCGGGCCGAAAGGCGGGTGCAGCTTGGGCCGCATTTGACCCAGGGCCTTGGCGCTGGCGCCAAGCCCGAGATCGGCCGCGCCGCCGCCGAGGAAGCGACCGACGAACTCGCCCGTCATATCGAGGGCTGCCACATGGCGTTCATCACCGCCGGCATGGGCGGTGGCACGGGCACGGGGGCCGCGCCGGTCATCGCCCGCATGGCGCGTGAGCGCAATGTGCTGACCGTGGGCGTGGTGACCAAGCCCTTCGATTTCGAGGGTGCCAAGCGCAAGCGCGCCGCCGATCAGGGCATCGAGGAATTGCAGCAATTCGTCGATACGCTGATCGTGATCCCCAACCAGAACCTCTTCCGTCTGGCCAATGAGCGCACGACCTTCGCCGAGGCCTTCAAGATGGCCGATAATGTCCTGTATATGGGCGTGAAGGGCGTGACCGACCTGATGGTCAATCCCGGCCAGGTGAATCTCGACTTCGCCGATATCCGCACCGTGATGGCGGAGATGGGCAAGGCGATGATGGGCACCGGCGAGGCCGAGGGCGATGAACGCGCCGTGAAGGCCGCCGAAGCCGCCATCTCCAACCCGCTGTTGGAAGACACCTCTATGCGCGGGGCGCGGGGGGTTCTGATCTCCCTCACCGGTGGTTATGACCTCACCCTCTTCGAGGTTGATGAGGCGGTGAACCGCATCCGCAAGGAAGTGGATGACGAGGCGAATATCATCTTCGGCTCCTCCATCGATGAAACGCTGAATGGCCGCGTGCGCGTCTCCGTCGTTGCCACCGGTATTGATCTGGCGGTGGCCAATACCATTGCCCCGCCGGAGCCCGCGCCGAGGCTCTCGCTGGTAACGCCGCCGCCGGTGCCCCGCGCCGCACCCACGCAGAGCCCGGCCGCCATGATGCCGCGCCGGCCGAGCACGGTGCTGGGCAATGGCCCGGGTGTCCTGCGCGCCGCCTCCAATATGAGCGGCGTGCAACATCAGGCGCCGCCGCAGCTGCAGGCAGCACCTGTGGAGCAGGAATTGCTCCAGCCGATGCCCATGCCCGCGCCCCAGCCGGTGTATCAGCGCGAGGCTCCGCCGGAGCGCCAGCCTCAATCCTTCGAACCCCAGCCGCCGGCGGGTTTCCGCGGTATGTTCCGCAATGTGACGGGGCTGATGAAGCGGCAGATGCCCGCAGCGGCCGAGGCCCCGGCCCCGCGGCTGGAGCCGATCAGCAACCCCCGCCCGCTCGCCCGTCCGGCGGCGCAGGATGAGATGGACATCCCCGCCTTCCTGCGCCGCCAATCCAACTGATTGACGGCGACTGGCGTGATCGGCTACGGCCGATCCATGCGTCTGCTTTATATTTCGGTACACGAGCCGGCTGAGTTCGATGACATTACAATGCTGCATGGCCTGGGGCATGAGGTCTTCCCCCTGGGCCATTATTTCGGGCCGGCACTGGATGAAGGCCGGCTGAGGCCGGAGATCGACCTCGGCCCCGGCCTGCCTGCCCTGCGCGCGGCTTTTTATGCCACGGGCTGCCGCTTTGATGTTCGTGACATTCTGCACAGCCTGCATCTCACGGCGGAATTCATCGCATTATTCGATGCCACCATCGTGATGTTTCTCTGGCCCGCCATTGACCGCAACTGGGCGGCGCTGCGCACCCGGCCCATCATCCTGCGCACCATTGGCCAGGGCCTTGATGTCTTCGAGCAAGACCATGCGCGGCTGCGGGGCGAAGGCGTGCGGCTGGTGCGCTATGCTGCGGCCGAGGCGGCGCAGACAGGCTATGCCGGTGCCGATGCGCTGATTCATCTGGGCAAGAACCCGGCCGAATTCGAGCCCTGGCAGGGCGGGCTGGCGCAGGTGCTCAGCTTCGCCGCCGCCTTCGAGCAGCGTTACCCGGCGGAGTTCCAATTGTGGCGGCAATCCGTCCATGGCCTGCCGGCATGGCTGGGCGGGCGCTCCAACCCGCCCTTTGAGGGGGTGATTGGCGGCGTGGATTGGCAGAAGCAGCGCGAGTTGCTGCGCGACTGCCGGGCCTATTTTTACTGCTCGGGCCTGGCACTGCCCTATACGCTGAACTTTATCGAGGCCTGGATGGCGGGCATTGCTGTGGTGGTGATGGACCCCGCCGCCGCCGGCCATGGCCATGCCTATTGGGAGATCGGCCAGATCATCACCCCGGGCGTGGATTGCCTGCTGGTGCGCGATGCGCGCGAGGCCGCGGCCGCGCTGCGTGCGCTGCTCGCTGATCACGCCTTGGCCGCGCGGCTCGGCGCGGCCGGCAGGGCCGCCGCCATTCGGCAATTCGGCATGCCAGCCATTGGTGAAAAATGGCAGGCATTCCTGGCGCGCATACCATTGATGCGAGAGGATGCGTAAATCAAGGAAAATATGGCGAATTCAAGGCGAAAATATTTGCCAATTTATCAACAAAAACAAGTCCCTATACGGTAATATTGCGAAACAAGGCTTGACTGGCGGTATGCCGCCTCACCTGTCATGAAACATATCTTAATGGAGGCTCGGTTCCCTCGGCCGGCTTTCTGTGGAAAACGGGCGCCCCCTACGCCCACCGGGACAGGGTTTCTGATGGACGGTTATGTCGCTTCTGGTGCCGGTCGGCGCAGGACATTGAAGACCCGGATCGGCTTTGCCGGGATCGGCCTGCATTCCGGTATTCAGATACGCGGAAGCCTGGCACCTGCCGCCTCGGGTGATGGAATTGTCTTCCATCGCACCGATCTGGATGTCAAAATCCCAGCGCTGCATGACCATGTGGTTGATACCCGTCTTTGCACCGTTCTGGGCCTGGGCGAGGCCCGGGTGGGCACTGTGGAGCATGTCATGGCGGCACTCGCCGCCCAGGGCGTGGATGATGCGGTGGTGGAGATTGATGGGCCGGAAGTGCCCATCTTCGATGGCTCGGCCGAACCTTTTCAGTTCCTGATCGATTGCGCGGGCGTCACCGCCCAGATCGGCATGGCCCGCAGCATTGAGGTGCTGCGCTCCATCCGGGTCAGCGATGGTGATGGCCCCGATGCTGCCTGGGCCGAGCTGCACCCCATCAACGGCACCGTCTTTGAGGCGGAACTCGCCATTGATTTTTCCGCCAGCGCCATCGGCCGGCAGAAGATGGCGCTGCGCCTCTCTCCCGCGAGCTTCCGCGAAGAATTGGCCCTCGCCCGTACCTTTACCCTGGCCGAGGATGTGACGCGCCTGCGCGCCGCCGGCCTGGCGCTGGGCGGCAGCCTGGACAATGCCGTGGTGGTGGATGGCCCCTTGGTGCTCAACCCCGGCGGCCTGCGCAGCCATGATGAATTCGTCCGCCACAAGCTGCTCGATGTGGTGGGGGATTTGGCTTTGGCCGGCGCGCCGCTGGCCGCCCGCTTCGTGGGCAGCCGCACCGGCCATGCGCTGAACAACCGCCTGCTGCTGGCGCTGTTTGCCGATAGCACGGCCTGGCGCTTCACCAATGGCCATGCCGTGGCCAATGGCGCGCGCGCCTCGCTCACCGTCGCGGCCTGACGCCACCCCAGCAGGCCTGGCCTGATGGAACAGCTTCTCGTTCTTGATCTCGAGACCCTGCCTGACCTCGATGCCGGCCGCGCTTTGCTGGGCGAGGCGGGCGCTGGGCTGGATACCGCCGCGCTGCGCGCCACGCTGGGTGCGCGTTATGCGCGGGAGGGGCAAGACCCGGCCACGGTGTTCCTCAAGCCGGTGCTGCATCGCATTTGCGTGGTTGGGGTGTTGCGGGCCGAGCGGGAGGGGCCGCAATCGCCCTGGCAGGTCACCCGCATCCGCGCCCGCAGCACCGATGAGTTGAGCGAGGCCGAGATGCTGGCTGGGCTGGAGGCCAGTTTTCGCCAGCAGCCGGTGCTGATTGGCTTCAACACCATGGGGTTTGACCTGCCGGTGCTGCGCTACCGCGCCCTGGCCCTGGGGGTGGCCATGCCGGCGCTGCTGGGGCCTGGCGGCAAGGATTATGCCTATCGCTTCGGCACCGCGCATATTGATATGTGCGAGCGGCTTTCCGGCTTTCGCGCCACCACGCCGCCCTCGCTGGCCGAAGCCTGTTCGCTGTTGGGCATTCCGGCCAAGGGCGAGATGAGTGGCTATGATGTGGAGCCGGCCATGGCGGCGGGGCGTGGTGGCGAGGTGGCGCGCTATTGCGAGACCGATGTGGCGGCCACCTATCTTCTATGGCTGCGCTGGATGCAGGCGATGGGGGCGGAGGAGATTGCGGCGAGTTTTGCGGCTTTTGCCGATTTTGCCGAAGCCTCGCCGCATTTGGCGGAGCATGCGCAGGCGGCGCGGCGGCTGGCGGGGTTATAGGCCGGATTACCGCTCGCAGCGAATAAACATCGTCGAACGATGGGCGATATCGCCCACATCGGCCGCGCTGCGCTCGGCCCCCTGGCTGGGCAGGCTGCGGGGCGTCACCTGGGCGCGGGTCAGAAATTGCAGCGCTGCCTCGCTGCGCACCGCGAAATTCACATTCTGCGCGATGTCGCCGGTGCGCTGGGCCACGCGTTGGGCGTTCAGTTTGCTCACCACCACGCCCACGATATGGCCCTGCATATCCAGCAGCGGTCCGCCGGAATTGCCCGGCTGCACCTCGGCCGAGATTTGAATCTGGTTGCGGTTATCGGCAATCCCGGCCAGGCCATTCACCTCGCCGCGGGTCAGTTTGGGGTCGGAGCTGAGCAGCCCGGCGAGGGGGAAGCCATAGGCCACCACGCCCTCACCCCGGCGCACCGGCGGGCCGGCGCGGAAGGGCAGGATGGGCCCGGGAAGGCCCGGCACGGCGAGCACGGCGAGGTCGAGTGCCGCATCAACCCGCGCGGGGGGGGTGGCGGCCAGCCAGCGGCCCTCCGGCGTGCGCAGAATGATCCGGTTGCAGCCATTGACCACATGCTCATTGGTCATCACCCGGTCGGCCGCGATGATGAAGCCAGAGCCGGTGGAGACATTGCGGGCGGCCTGGTTGGGTGGCGCCTGCGGCACGAGGCTGGCCGGCGGCGGAGCCGGGCGCGGGGCTGCGGCGGTGGCAAGTTCGATGGTGCGGTTGGCGCAGATATCCTGCTCCGGCAGCACCGATTCCCGGCCATCGGCCAGCACCAGCCTCAGGTCGAAGCGGCAGGCGGCAGGGTCGCTCGGCACTACGCGGAAGCCGCCATTGATCGGCAGCGGGCGGCCCGCGGTGAGCAGCGAATTGCCCCAATCATTGCCCGCACCGCGCGGGCTGCGCACGGCGTGCAGCGCGGTGGCCTCAACCCCCGTGCGGTTGACGATGCGAAACCCCGCCGGCGGTTCGGGCGCCTGGGCGGCGGCGGCGAGGGGGAGCAGCAGAGCAAGGATCAGGAAGCGACGCATGGGGGCCATGTGACCCCGCGCGCGCGGCGGGGCAAGCCCCCACCCGGCAGGGCGAACTTGACCTGCCCCGCCGCAGGGGCTGAATGCGGGCCATGCGCATCATCGGCCTGGCCGGGTGGAGCGGGGCGGGCAAGACCACCCTGCTCACCCGCCTCATCCCGCATCTGATCGGCCAGGGGCTGCGGGTCTCGACCGTCAAGCACGCGCATCACAGCTTTGATGTGGACAGGCCGGGTAAGGATTCCTGGGCGCATCGTGAGGCGGGGGCGAGCCAGGTGCTGGTCAGCGCTGCGCATCGCTGGGCGTTGATGACCGAGAACCGGGGCAATCCTGAGCCTGATCTGGCCTTCCTGCTGGGCCAACTCAGCCCGGTGGACCTCGTGATCATTGAGGGCTTTAAGCGCGCGCCCTACCCTAAGATCGAGGTGCACCGCGCCGCCAATGGCAAGGCCTGGCTGCATCCTGACGACCCCGATATCCGCGCCATCGCCGCCGATACCCCCCAAGCCGCCCTGCCGCAGGCAGCACTCGATGATATTCCCGCCATTGCGGCGCTGGTGCTGCGCTTTGCTGCGGGAGTGGGGTGATGGGCCGGCTGACCGATGACTGCTTCGCCTTTGGCGGCCAGATGATGGGGGTGGAGGCGGCGGCGGCACTGATCCAGGCACGGGTGACACCGCTGGCCGAGACCGAGGCGGTGCCGCTGCAGGCGGCCCGGGGCCGGGTGCTGGCCGAGCGGCTGATCGCGCCCACGGCCTTGCCGCCGTTTTTCAATGCCGCGGTGGATGGCTATGCCTTCGCCCATCAGGGCGGGGCGGGGCTGCGGCTGCCAGTGGCGGGCCGGGTTGCCGCGGGCGCGGTGGCCCCGCCGCTCATTCCGGGCACCGCGATGCGCATCTTCACCGGTGCCGCCATGCCGGCGGGCGCCGATACGGTGCTGATGCAGGAGGATGCGGCGCTGGAGGGCGACACATTGCTGCTGCCTGCGGGGCTGCGGCGGGGCGCCAATTGCCGCCCGGCCGGGGAGGAACTGGCCCTGGGCGCCACCGCGCTGGCGGCCGGCACAAGGCTGGGGCCGGCGGAAATCGGGCTGGCGGCCGCCCTTGGCCTGGCCGTTTTGCCCTGCACCCGTCGGCTGCGGGTGGGGGTTTTCTCCACCGGCGATGAATTGGCCGCACCCGGCACGCTGCTGGGCCCGGCGCAGAGTTTTGACAGCAACCGCTTCACCCTGCTGGCCCTGCTGGGCGGGTTGCCGGTGGAGGCTTGTGACCTGGGGATTCTGCCCGATCAGCCCGCCGCAACCGCCGCCGCGCTCGCCGCCGCCGCCGCCACGCATGACCTGCTGCTGACCTCGGGGGGCGTTTCCGCTGGCGAAGAGGATCATGTCCGCGCCGCGATTGAAGGCGCGGGGCGGCTGGTGTTCTGGCGCCTGGCGGTGAAGCCGGGGCGGCCGGCGGCGATGGGCATGGTGGCCGGCACGCCGGTGCTGGGCCTGCCGGGCAACCCGGTGGCGGCGGTGGTGTGCTTTCTGCATCTGGCCCGGCCGCTGATTTTGCGGCTGGTGGGCGGGCAGGTGGAGGCCCTGCCCCGCTTCCCTGCCATTGCCGATTTCCATCACCGCAAGAAGCCCGGGCGGTGCGAGTATCTGCGGGTGCGGCTGCGGCGGCAGAACGCATTGATGTTGTTTGCGGACAAATTCGACCGGGAGGGGGCGGGCATGCTCACCAGCCTCACCCAGAGCCATGCGCTCTGCGAATTGCCCGAGGCGATGGAATGCGTGCGCCCTGGCGATACCGTGCTGGTGCTGCCCTTTTCGGCGCTTTTGTGAAGGCTGCGATTGCGTGGGCAGGGTTTTTGGTGCCCCCTAGGGGAAAGAAGGGAGCCTGCCATGACCGAACACCTGCATAAGAGCTTCGAGGGGGGCGTGCTGACGCTGCGCCTCACCCGGCCGGAGAAGAAGAACGCGCTGACCCGGGCGATGTATGATGGCCTGGCCCAGGGCCTGCATGTGGCGGCCACGCATGATGAGACGCGGGTGGTGATCATCGCCGGCGGGGCGGATTTTACCGCCGGCAATGATCTGGCGGATTTTGCCGCAGTGGAGGCGGACAAACCCCGCCCTGGCGCGGCTTTTGAGTTCCTGGAGCAGATTCGCGCCTTTCCCAAGCCGGTGGTGGCCGCGGTGCGCGGCGTGGCGGTGGGTATTGGCACCACCATGCTGCTGCATTGCGATGCGGTGGTGGTGGCGAAGCAGGCCAGGCTGCAAATGCCGTTTTCCCGCTTGGCGCTGGTGCCCGAGGGCGGTTCGAGCCTGTTGCTGGCGCAGCGGGTGGGCACGGCCTTGGCCAATTGGTGGCTGATGAGCGGTGAAGCGTTTTCGGGCGAGGAGGCGATGCGAGCGGGGCTGGCATTGCGCGCGGTGGAGGATGCGCAGGTTGAGGCCGAGGCGGTGGCCATTGCCGGCCAATTGGCAGGATTGCCGCCGGGGGCGCTGGCCGAGACCAAGCGCTTGCTGCGCGCGCCAATGCGTGAGGCGCTGGAGGCGGTGATGGCGGAGGAGCGGGTGGCGTTCAGCCAGCAATTGCGCTCGCCCGAAGCGCAGGCGGTGTTTGCGGCGTTTCTGGCAAGAAAGAAGTAGCCGGCAGCAGCGCCAAAGTCAAGGATTATTATCTTACTAATAGGCGGTCCAGGTGGCCCTGCCACCTGGTGGGAGAGGTCTGGAGAGGGCAAAGCCCTCACCAGGGGCCACCCGCGCCAAGCTATGCAGGCTTAGGCCCCCGCCCCCCATGATGCCCACCATGGCGCGGCCGGGGCATTTCATCGCGGGTGATCGCCTGGTCCGAATTGGCATCCATGGCGCGGAAGCGGGCTTCGACCTGTGGCCGCATTTCCTCCAGGGTCACCTTGCCATCGCGATTGGCGTCGAGCGCGCGGAAGCGGGCATCGGCCATGCGCTGGGCGTGTTCGGCGTGGTCATGGCCGGGCGGGCCGCGGCGGGGGCCGTCGCCGGGGCCACGGCGGAGGGTGCGGAATTCCTCTTGGGTGAGATAGCCATCGCGATTGGCATCGGCCTCGGTGAAGCGGGTTTGGGTGCGGGCCCAGACTTCGTCGAGCGTGACCCTACCATCGGCGTTGGTGTCCATGGCGTTGAACATGCGGTTGGGGTCTGGGCGCGGGGGGGGTTCCGTGGGGGCGGCCGGCTGGGCCAGGGCGGGCAGGCCCAGGCTCAGCAGCAGGGCCGCAAGCGGCAGGGCCTTGGCCAGATCGGATCTTTGCATCACATCGCTCCTATGCAGGTTTGTGTGCCAGTCTAATGCGGCCGGGATGTAACCCGCATATCGCTCCGTCGTGAGGAAGTGTGACAGAGACCACCGAGGATTTTCTGCTTGGCGGAAGGGTGCGGCTGGAGCAGCCGGCGGTGGGGCTGCGTGCGGCCATTGATGCGGTGCTGCTGGCCGCTGCCATACCGGCCCGCGCGCCCGAGGCGGTGCTGGAATTGGGCTGCGGCACGGGGGCTGCGCTGCTCTGCCTTGCCGCGCGGGTGCCGGGGCTGGCGCTGCATGGGGTGGAGTTGGATGGCGGGCTGGCCGAGATGGCCCGGCGCAATGCCGGGGGGCTGGGGGCCAGTATTGTGGCCGGGGATATTCGCGGAGCCTTGCCGGCGTGTCGGCATGCTTTTGCCAATCCGCCCTATTGGCCGGGGGGCAGCGCCTCGCCCATCGCGCTGCGGCGCAATGCGGCGCATGAAGCGGAGGCCGGGCTGGAGGATTGGGCGGGGGCCTTGGCGCGCGGGCTGGTGCTTCGGGGCACGGCCAGCATGATTTTGCCGGCGGCGCGGTTTGGCCAGGCGGCGGCGGCGCTGCGGGGGGCGGGGTGTGGCAGCCTGACCATGCTGCCGCTCTGGCCCCGCGCCGGGGTGGCGGCCAAGCGGGTGATTTTGCAGGCGATCAAGGGCGGGCGGGGGCCGGACCGGCTTTTGCCCGGCTTGGTGCTGCACGAGGCCGATGGCAGCTTTACCGCCGCGGCAGAGGCGGTGCTGCGCCACGCCCAGGCCCTGCCACAAGGCTGAGCAGGCCGATCAGCGCGGTCATCGCGCACATCACGAAGCCGGGGACATAGCTGCCGGTCCAGCCCACCAGCAGGGTGAAGAGGCTGGGCATGACCACCATGGTGGCGCCAAAGACCACGCCCATGGCCGCCGTGGCGCCGCCGACCTGGCCGGCGGGGGCGACGCGGGCGATTTCGGCCAGCAGCACGCCATTCCAGGCCACGGCGGAGGCGCCCATCAGCAGGCCCACCGCAATCACCAGCCAGACCGGCCAGCCAGGCCCCGCCGCGGCCAGGGCGAGGGCTGCGAGGATGATCACCGCGCCCAGGCCGAGCAGCACCGGGCGGGCGCCAAAACGGTCAGCGCAGAGCGCCCAGAGGATGCGGCCGATGACGCCCGCGCCCTGGGCCAGCGCCAGATGCAGCCCGGCCTGGGCGAGGCCGAGGCCCAGCACCTGCACCTGCCAGACCACGAAGAAGCTGCCAAAGCAGAATTGCGCCACGCCAAAGCCGCAGGAGGTGATGGCCAGGGCGCGGATTTGCGGCTGGCTGCGCAGCAGGGCCATGCTGCGGGCGGCATCGGCCAGGGGGGCGGATGGGGCCTGGGGGCTGCGGTCGGCATCCAGCACCGCGCGCAGCGGTTGCAGCGCCAGGGCCAGAACCAGAGAGAAAACCGCCATGGCGAGCACGCCGCCGCGCCAGCCAAAGGCCAGGGCTGCGAGCGGTGCGAGGCCAGCCACGAGCATGGCGCCGGCCGGCACCCCGGTCTGCTTCAGGCCGAAGATCAGGCTGCGGCGATGGGGGGGCGTGCGGGCATAGAGCAGGTGGCTGCCTGCTGGGGTGATGGGCCCGTGCCCCACCCCCGCCAGCAGGGCGGAGGCGAGCAAGGCCCATGGGGTGCCTATCACCGCCAGCCCCAGCCCGGCTGCGATCACGCATAGCCCCACCTGGCAGACGCGGATGCCGCCGAAGCGGGCCAGGAAGCCCTGGGTGAAAGGCCCCGAGACCAGCGCGCCCGCATAGACCAGCGCGGTATGCACCCCGGCGAGGGAGGCCGGCAGGCCGGTTTCGGCCGAGATGCGGGTGGCCAGCACCGGCACGGTGAGGAAGGCGCCCATGCCGGCCATATGGGTGCCCAGCAGCGCCAGCATCACCAGCCAGATCGAGACATGTTTCATGCTGCACAGTCGCGCCTTGCGGGCGGTGTTGTGAAGCGGGCCGGGATGGCCAATCGATGGCACGGGGGCGGGCTTGCCTGTTTTGCCACCATGGCTGCTTGACCCTGGGGCTGGGGGTGCCCACACCCAGGTTTATGAAACCATTCATGTCTGTGATGCTGTGGATGCTGGCGGTGATGCTGCCGGGCATGGCGCAGCTTCCTTCATCCCCGCCCGCGAGCGCGGCTTTGGCTGCGGCTGCCCCTTCCGCCACTGCGCCGGCGGGGCCGGATCTGCAGCATCTGCTGGAGACGTTGCGCAATGATGGCCGGCGAGCGGAACTCATCGCCTTGCTGGAGGCGGTGGCGACGGCGCAGCGCCAGGGCGCGCCAAATGCGCCGCCAAACGCCGCCCAGACCCCGGCCGAGGCACCCATCCTGGGCGCCACCACGGAGCGTATCTCCGCAGCAATCGGTGCGATGGCGGCGGAAATCGAGTCCGCCACCGATCTGGAGGGGATTTTGGCCTGGTTGAGCGGCATGGTGAGTGACGAGACGCTGCAGGCCATGGTGCTGGAATTGGGCTGGAAGCTGCTGCTGGTCTTCGGCCTGGGGCTGCTGACCGAGCGGCTGAGCAAGCGGCTGCTGCGCCACTGGGCGGCGATGCTGGATATGCGCGCCCCGCCGGAGGGCGCGCAGAACGCCATGCTGCGCCGGGCACCCTATATCGCCGCGAGGCTGCTGCTGGATCTGGCGCCGGTGCTGGCCTTCTGTCTGGTGGCCCGGGTCATCATTCCGCAATTGCCCGGATGGCCATCGCAACGGGTCATCATCTGGACGGTGGCCAATGCATATATCGTGGCCCGCGGCGTGATGGTGGTGGTGCGGCTGCTGTTCAGCCCGGCCAGCAACCATTTGCGCCTGCTGCCCTGCGCCGATGAAACGGCGGCCTATGTGACGGTGTGGATGCAGCGCATCGCGCTCGTCTCGGTCAGCGCCTATGCGGCGAGTGAATTCGCCCTGCTGCTGGCCATGCCGCTTTCGGTGCAGAATGGCATGCTGCGGGTGGGCTCGCTGCTGGTGTCGGTGCTGGCGGCCATCATGGTGCTGCAGAACCGCCAGCCGGTGGCGCGGTTTCTGGCAGCGCCGCCGCTGGCGGAGGGCGAGGTGCCCGATCGAGGCCGGGCGATGCTGCGCCGCCTGCGCGACATGCTTGCCGATGCATGGCATGTGCTGGCCATTCTGTGGGTCTTGGCGCTTTGGGCCTCCTGGGCAATGGCGCTCAATCATGGCGTCGATAGGCTGCTGCAGGCCAGCGGGCTGACCGTGGTGGTGGTGGTGGTGGCCAAGTTGGCCGATGAGGCGATGAGGCGGCTGCTTGATGGCGCCTTCAGTATCAGTGCCGATTTCGCCAGCCGCTTTCCGGGGCTGGAGGCGCGGGCCAATCGGTATCTGCCGGGGTTGAAGGGGCTGGTCGGCGTGCTGATCGCGCTGGTGACGGTGGTGGTGCTGCTGGAGGTCTGGGGGCTGGGTGCCTTCTCCTGGTTCCGCTATGGCCGGGGCGGGGCGCGGCTGCTGGGCTCGGTGATGTCGATCTCGCTCACGCTGCTGCTGGCGCTTTTGGTGTGGGAGGCGGCCAATGCGGCCATTGCCCGCCATCTCGCGCAACTTTCCGCCAATGCCGCCACCGCCCGCTCGGCGCGGGTGCGCACGCTGCTGCCGATGCTGCGCACGGTGCTGGGCATTGTGGTCACCATTTTCATCACGCTCAATGTGCTGGCGGAGATCGGGGTGAATGTGGCGCCGCTGCTGGCGGGTGCGGGTGTCATCGGCCTCGCCGTCGGCTTTGGCTCACAGACCTTGGTGCGCGATGTCATCACCGGGGTCTTCCTGCTGTTCGAGGATTCGGTGGCGGTGGGCGATGTGGTGACGCTGGGGGGGCTGAGCGGCACGGTGGAGCAATTATCCATCCGCTCCATCCGGCTGCGGGCGGTCAATGGCGATGTCCATATCATCCCCTTCTCAGCGGTGACGACGGTGACGAACCAGACGCGCGATTATGGCTATGCCGTGATCGACCTGGTGGTGGATTACGATGCGGATACCGACCTGGTGGCGTCGGCGTTGAGCGAGGTGGGCACCGTCATGCGCGCCGATGATGCCTGGAGCGGCTCCATCATGGCGGCCATCGAGGTAATGGGCGTGGAGCGGATGAGTGATATGGGCGTGGTGGTTCGGGCGCGGATGAAGACCGAGCCGGCGCGCCGCTGGGCGGTGTCGCGCGAGTTGAACCGCCGGGTGAAGCTGCGCTGCGGCGAGTTGGGGATTATGATCAGCCCGCCGGGGAAGGTGGTGCAGGTTCCACCGCCGCCGCCGGCGGTGTGAGCCCCTCCGGGCCGAGCACCTCCTCCACCGTACCATCTTGGATGATCCGCCCGCCATCCATGCGGATCACCCGGGTGCACCAGCGGCGCACGATCTCCATGGCATGGGTGGCCAGCACCAGGATTTCGGCATCGCGCACCAGCACGGCGAGGCGCTCCTCGGCGCGGGCCATGAAATCGGCATCGCCGGCGAGGAACCATTCATCCATCAGCAGGATATCGGGCGCCATGGCGGTGGCCATCGCGAAGGCGAGGCGCACCTGCATGCCGGCCGAGTAGCTGCGCACCGGGATATCGAGAAATTCATTCAGGCCGGAGAAGCTGACAACCTCGGCGGCGAGGGCCTTGGCCTGGGCATCGCTCAGGCCGCGATACCAGGCGCGCAGGCGGATATTCTCAAAGCCAGTCGCCCAGGGGTCCATACCGGCCATGGGGTCGATGAGGCTGCCGATTTCGCCCTGCACCTCAAGCCGCCCGCCCACCGGGTCATAAATGCCCGCTATGGTGCGCAGCAGGGTGGATTTGCCGGCGCCATTATGGCCGATCAGCGCCACCCGCTCGCCACTCTTGATGGAGAAATTCAGGTCACGCAGCGCGGCCACCACCACCCTATCCTGCGCATCTTGCTCCACACGGCGCGAGGCGGCGGCGAAGAGGCGCTTTTTCAGGCTGCGCGAGCCGACATGATAGAGCGGAAAATCAACGGCCAATCCCTCGGCCTTGATATATGCCATGATATCAGACCCAGAAGGCGATGCGGGAGCGGAAACGCACAAACAGGGCGAAGGCCGCACCGCATAGGATGGCGGAATAGGCCAGCGCCGCCAGCCAGACCAGCGGCGAGACCCCGCCTCCCACCAGCGGTCCGCGCACCGTCTCCATCACCGCGAAGACGGGATTGAGCGGCAGCCATTTGGCCGCCTCGCCCAGCAATTCAGGCTTCCAGATCACCGGTGAGACGAAGAAGGCGATTTGCATCACGGATGCGATGATCGGGCCGATATCGCGGAAACGCGCCGATAGCATGCCAAACAGCACCGCCGCCGCCAGCGCATCAATCAGGAATAGCGCCAGGCCGGGCAGCGCCCAGAGCGATACAAGCCCCGGCCAAGAATTGCAGGCCAGGAAGACCAGCAGGATCAGGGGCAGGTTATGCGCCGCCACGATCACATTGCGCATCACGCAGCGCAGGGCATGCACGCTATAGGGCTGCGGCATCTGGCGGATGACGCCTTCCTGCTCGATCAGCGAGTTGGAGCCTTCATTCACCATGCCGGCGATGACGTTCCAGGTGATGAGGCTCACCGCGAGATAGGGCAGGTATTGCCGCAGTTCCAGCTTGAACAACTGGGAATAGAGAAAGCCGAGCGAGATCAGCATCACCGCCGTGGACAGCGTCAGCCAGAATGGCCCCAGCACCGAACCGCGATAGCGGTTGCGGATATCCATCCGCGCCAGGGCCAGCGGCAGGCGCCAGCGGCCCACCCCCAAGGCCAGATCATCGACCGCGCGCGCCAGCATGCGCGGGTTGGCCGCGTCTCGCACGGAAGGGGCCTGATGGGTGCTCAGCATCACCGCCCTTTACCCCCAGGGCGACGAGGCGACTACCCCTGGGTGCTATTTCATGCACTGCCCGCCCGGGCGGCCCATGCCGCAATCACCCTGGCGGCCTGGGAGAAATCCTCCATCCGCATCGCCTCGAGCGGGGTGTGGCTGCCATTTTGGTTGCGCACGAAGACCATGCCTGCGGGAATACCAGCCTGGGCGAAGGAGGCGGCGTCATGCCCACCGCCCGAGGGCATGATCTTATAGCGCACGCCCATCGCCTCGGCCGCGGCGCGCACGCCATCCTGGATGGCCTGGTCCATCGGCGTGGCAGCACTCTCGCCCCGGCCCACCACATCAATCGCCACGCCACGGGCGGTGCCGATTTCGGCCGCCAGACGGTCGATCTCGGCGAAAAACAGGTCCAGCGTTTCGATATGGGGGCTACGCACATCGAGCGAGAAATCGATCTCGCCCGGGACCTTGCCGAAGCCCGCCTGGTCATTGGTGTTGATGGTGCAGAAGGTCATCACCATCGGCTTGCCCTTCGCGTCCAGCACGCCCCAATAGAGGTCGAGCTTATGGGCGAATTCGGCCAGCGCCATCGCCGCGTCATGCCGATAGGCCCGTGGTGTGGCGCCCGAATGGTTGTATTCGCCTCTGATGCGCCCTGCCCGCACCCTCCGATTGCCCGGCAGGGCGGTGACGATGCCCAGCGGGATTTCCTCATGGTCGAGCACCGGGCCCTGCTCGATATGCAGTTCCAGATAGGCGGCGACATTATGCGGGCCGAGCGCGGCGCGGCCGGCCTTCACCGCATCGGGGTCATAACCCAGGGCGCGCATATGGTGCTCGAGCGAGAGGCCGCTATCCTTGCGCAGGGCCTGGAGGTTTTCCGCCGGGTAGCTGCCCAGCGCCATGCGGCTGCCGGGCAGGCCGGGGAACCAAGCACCGCCCTCCTCGGCGCGGATGGCCATGACGGTGATGTCGCGCCGCGGCTGAAAGCCCGCCTGCACCATGCCCGCCACCACCGCCATGCCGCAGAGAACCCCGGCCGCGCCATCGTAATTGCCGCCTTGGGGGACGGAATCGAGGTGGCTGCCCAGAATGATCTGCGGCAGCGTGCGGTCGGTGCCCGGCAGGGTCATATACATATTGCCGGCGAAATCATTATGGATGGCGAGGCCGAGTTTTTCCGCCTCGGCACGGACCAGGGCATGGGCGATTTCCTCACCCGGGCCATAGGCCTCGCGGGTGACGCCGACGCCATCGAAGGTTTTCTCCCGCAAGGCGTCGAAAAGCCGGGCGGCGAGAGCGGTATCGGGGCGAAGATTCGTGGCCATATGGGCCTCCATGCGGGCGGGGGGGGCCAAGGTAGCGCGGCACGGGACGCTGCCAAGCGGGCGGGGGGTGGAAAGGCCGCGGCGGTTACGCCGCCAATTCACGCCATGGCAGGCTTGCGCGCGGCGGCCCGCCCCGTTATGGCCCGGCGCGAAACGCAGGGATCACTCGCATGGCCATCGAACGCACCTTCTCCATCCTCAAGCCCGACGCGACGCGGCGCAACCTGACCGGCGCGATCAACGCCGTCTATGAAAAGGCCGGCCTGCGGATCGTGGCGCAAAAGCGCATCCATATGACCCGCGCCCAGGCCGAGAGCTTTTATGGCGTGCATCGCGAGCGCGGCTTTTTCAATGATCTGGTCAGCTTCATGATCTCCGGCCCGGTGGTGGTGCAGGTGCTGGAAGGCGAGAATGCCGTCCTCGCCCATCGTGACCTGATGGGTGCGACCAACCCGGCCAATGCCGCTGAGGGCACGGTGCGCAAGCTCTTCGCCGAGAGCATCGAGGCGAATTCGGTGCATGGCTCGGATAGCGCCGAAAATGCCGCGGTTGAGATCGCGTATTTCTTCGCCGGCTGCGACATCGTCGGGTAAGACGCGCCGCGCCGCCGCGGCGCGGGTGATCAGGGATTGCATCGGCAGGCCATGGCGTGGCCTGCTGTCGCCTGACACACGCGACGCGGGGGCAAGGCCATGAGCATTATTCGATTCGCCGAGGAAACGCGGCTCAGCGGCGCGGTGGCGCATGACGGGGTGCTCTACCTCGCCGGCCAGGTGGCCGATGATGCCAGCCTCGATGCTGAGGGGCAGACCGCCGATATTCTCGCCCAGATTGACGCCTTGCTGGCGGCGGCGGGGACGGATAAGGCGCATTTATTGAGCGCCACCATTATTTTGGCTGATATTGCCGATGCGGCGGCGATGAACCGCGCCTGGGACCGCTGGCTGGACCGGGGCAATAAGCCGGCGCGGATGACCATTCAGGCAGCCCTGGTTGACCCTTCCTGGCGGGTGGAGATCACCGGCATTGCAGCCATCCCCGCGCCGTCGGGGAGCCGTGATGGCTGAAAACCCCACCCAACGCCGCACCGCCTTGCACAGCGGTGCGATGACGCTGGGGCTGATGCTGCTGGTGGCAGCGGCGGCGGGTGGTGATGGCTGGCTCTTCTCGGTGGCGGCCCTGGTGGTGGCGGGCCTCGCCGTGGGCGGGCTTTATCTGGTGTTTCCGCATGGGCCATTATTCGCCCTGGGCGTGGCCAATGGGCTTGCAGTCTATATGTGCCTTTATGTGGTGATCGGCCGAAGCGCCTTTCCCCATGCCATCAGCTGGACGCTGCCTTTTGGCTTTCTCATGCCCGTGGCCGCCTTTGTGAGCACCTGCTGGCTCAAGCGGGGGGAGTTGGTGGCGCTGGCCTCCAGGGGCCTTGATGATGCCGATCTGACGCATTTGCCGCGCGTGATGCGCTGGCTGCTGATGTGCGGCATGGTGGGGGTGCTGGCCATGGCCTCGCCATTCAATCGCCAAGGCCCGGAAAGCCAGACCATGGTGCTGATGATCGCCATGGCGGCGATCTCGGTCATTTCGGTCATCGCGGTGCGTGATGTGGTGCGGTTGCTGGTGGATGTGGCGGCGATTCTGACCATGGTGACGGCGCGCATCAGGTTCCTCGTCGTGCCGATGGCGACCTATGTCAGCCTCTTCACCCTATTGGCGACGAGCTTTGGCTGCCTGTATCGCATTGCCGATGCGCTCAGTGAGGGGCCGCTATTCCAGAAGCTGGGGCATATGGGCCGGCTTGATTTTTCCGAGGCGCTGCATTTCTCCGTCGTGACGCTCGCCACGGTGGGGTATGGCGACATCTTGCCGATAGATGATGGGGTGCGGATTCTGGCGACGATTGAGATGGTGGTGGGCCAATTGCTGCTGCTCTTCGGCTTTTCGGAAATCATGCGAAGCCGCAAGGCTTGAAACTGCTCTCACTGGGCGAGAGCTGCCCGCTTCCATCTGCCGGCCTTGCTAAGCCTGTCGGATGGTAGGTAGCCTTGTTTCCATAACGAAACTGCGGATGGATGCTCGGCAGTTTCGATGGGTGGAATGAACACAAGCAGCATTTTGGGAGGCCACGAGGTCAGATGAACGCGATCAAGACTACCATCAAGTCGGGCAAGACGGTCGTCGGTGCGGCGGGGGCGCCGAACGTGGATGTGGCGATGCTCGCTGATGCCGGATTCGACTTTATGTTGTTCGACACGCAGCATTCCCCATGGGAGATCAAGCAGTTGCAGCCGGCTATTCAGTCGCTGCGCGGCAAGCAGGCGGCGCCGATCATCCGCGTCGCGGCCAACCAGGCGGATCAGATCTGCTTCGCGCTTGATGCTGGGGCGCGTGGTATCATCGCGCCGATGGTCAATACGCGTGCGGAGGCCGAGGCGATGGTGCGCGCCTGCCGTTACTACCCGCTCGGCAATCGCAGCAATGCCGGGGTGCGCGGCGAGTGGGGCGAGTTTGATCGGTACCGCGACTATCTTGATACGGTGAATAACGAGCTCGTTATCGTGCCGATGATCGAGACCAAGCAGTCGCTGGAAAACCTCGATGCCATCGCCTCTGTTCCGGGTGTCGATGTGCTGCTCATCGGCCCGTCTGATCTGTCTATCGAGCTCGATGTGCCGCTGGACTATGCCTGCGACACGTATCAGCGCGCGCTTGATAAGATTGCACAGACGGCAGCGAAGCATGGGATCGCTGCGGGAATGTATTTCATTCCGCCTGGGATGGACCCGAATTTCTTTGTCGATAAGGGGTTCAAATTCTTCACCATGCCCTGGGCACCTTGGGCCGCGGCGGGGATCCAGAATGCGCTGACCGGGATCAAGCGCTAACAGGGGGCTGAACAACGCTGATGGCGGGGGAAAGAGCGACAGGGCTCTGCCCCTCGATACTTGGATCACGCGGCGTTGAGGCCATGGCCGGGGCCAGGATGGGCCGGCGCGCCGCGCGGTGATTCCACTCCGGCCCAACATCCTCTAGCATTCTCGTCATTCAAAGGAACGGAACACCATGCTCGTTGAACAACGCACCTACACGCTGCATCCTGGCACGGCCGGGCAGTATCTCAAGCTCTATGAGACCGAGGGCATGGCCATTCAGAAGCCCATTCTGGGCCGCCTGGTGGGTTATTATCAGACCGAATTCGGCACGCTCAATCAGGTCATCCATATGTGGGCCTATGAGAGCCTGGATGAGCGCGCCGCCAAGCGCGCCCGCCTGGGTGCCGATCCGGCCTGGCAGGCCTATATTGGCAAGACCCGGCCGCTGATCATCACCCAGGAGAACAAGCTGCTCATTCCTGCGCCCTTCCTGACGGTGAAGTGGCAGGACTGAGCGCTTCATGCCGCCGGGCGCGCGCATTTTGGTCACCGGCGCGGCAGGCTTCGTGGGCAGCCATCTGCGCGATGCCCTGCGTATGGCCTTTCGCGATGCCTGGCTGATCGCCGCCATCCATCGCCGCCCGGCGATGGGCTGGGATGAGAGCGTGCCCCTCGACCTTGCCGATGCGGCGGGGTTGGCGGGTCAATTGGCGGCGATTGCCCCTGATGCGGTGGTGCATCTGGGTGCCCAGGCGAATGTGGCGCAGAGTTTTCAGGATGTGGCGGCAACCTGGGAGGCCAATCTCACCGCCACCCTCAACCTTGGTGCCGCGCTGATGGAGGCCCGGCCGGCATGCCGGCTGCTGTTTGCCTCCACCGGCGAGATTTATGGGCTGAGCTTCCAGCAGGGCGTAGCGCTGGATGAAAATGCGCCGCTGGCACCGGGCAACCCTTATGCCGCGGCCAAGGCGGCGGCGGATATCGCGCTGGGCGAAATGGCGCTGCGGGGCCTGGCGGTGGTGCGGATGCGGCCATTGAACCATGTCGGCCCTGGCCAGTCCGAGGGTTATGCGGTGGCCGCCTTCGCCCGGCAGATTGCGCTGATCGAGGCCGGGCGGCAGGCGCCGGTGATGGCGGTGGGGGCCTTGGAGCGCTGGCGGGATTTTCTTGATGTGCGCGATGTCTGCGCCGCCTATGCCCAGGCGCTGGCACAATGGGAGAGGCTGCCCAATGGCGTTGCGCTCAATATCGCCTCAGGGGTGCCACGGCGGATTGGCGATGTTCTGGCCGGGCTGCTGGCCCGCTCGGACAGGGTGATCCGGGTGGAGGAGGCGGCGCATGCGCTCAGGCCGAATGACGTCATCCGCTCGCTCGGCGATGCGGGGCGGGCCCACGCTATGCTGGGCTGGCAGCCCATGATCGACTGGGAGACGACGTTGGATGATGTGCTGACGGATTGGCGGGCGCGGGTCTGACGTTAGAGCAGCTTTATCCGCTCAAACGGCATCGTTTGAGCGGATAAAGATGCAGGCTAAACAAAGGCTTAGAGCCTGTGCAGTGAGCCGTGGCGCACCCCACGCGCGGGTTACGCCTTGCGCAGCAGGTCGCGCAGTTCGGCCGCCACGGCATCGAGTGCCGCCATGGCGGCATCAATACCCTGGGGCGTGGCATCGGCCCCGGCCACGCCGGCGCCATCATCACTCAGCAGCCGCTGCACGCCCTTGATGGTATAGCCCTGGCTATAGAGCAGTCCGGAAATCCGCCGCAGCAAGGCGATATCCTCAGGCCGATAATACCGCCGCCCGCCGCCGCGCTTAAGCGGCTTGAGCTGCGGGAACTTGCCCTCCCAGAAACGCAGCACGTGCTGCGGCACGTTCAGCTCCTCGGCCACCTCACTGATGGTGCGGAAGGCCTGTGCGGCCTTCTTGGCGCGGGGTTCGGGGGTGATCGGCTCAAGCTGCAGGTCGGGCATGACGGCCTGCAATGTCATTCGTCAGCCCCGGCACGCGGCAGCTTCTCATGATTGATGCGCGCCTTGAGCATCTGGCTGGCACGAAAGCTCAGCACCTTGCGTGGGGTGATGGGCACTTCCACCCCGGTCTTGGGATTGCGGCCAATGCGCTGGGCCTTCTGCCGCACCGCGAAGGTGCCAAAGGCGGAGATCTTCACCGGCTGGCCCTGACCCAGCGCCGCGGACATGCGCAGCAGCACCGCCTCCAGCAAGGCGGCGGATTCGTTACGGGAAAGGCCGACTTCCGCATAGATAGCTTCAGCCAATTGCGCTCTGGTGAGTGTTTGCATCGTCGAACTGAGGCCCTGCAAGTGTATGTGAGGACAGCAAAGCCCCTATATGGGCCAAAGGTCAACCTTTGCTTTTCAATGCAGTCCGCCGCGGAGGCTTCAGCCGGCGCGCAGCGCCGACCGTGCCTCGGCCACTGAGCGCAGCGTCGTGAGCCATTCCGCCATCGCCTGCTGTGAGACGGTGGGCAGGCGCGAAATACGCTGGGCGACGCCTGCAAGGTCACCAGCGGCCAGGGCAACCCGCGCGGCGTTGATCTCTTCCTCAGCGGCGCTGCTCCATTGCGTCTGCGGCGCGCGGCGAAGGCTGGCCATCGCGCTGACATGCGACCAGGCCGTCTCGACCACGCCGATACGGGCATGGGCGGCGCTGCGGGCGGCGCGTGCTGCCTCTTCAAAGCCTTGGCTGAGCTGCGCGGGGGTTGGCGCGCCCACGGTTGCAAAGCGCTGCAGCGGCGCGGGCGGCGTGGGCATGATGGCGAGGATGGGGCCGAGCGGGCGACCGGCATTGAGGGCGTTGCGCAGCGCCTCCTCCGTCACCCGCGCGAGCAGGCGAGCCTCAAGCTGGCCGAAGCGGCGCTCCAATTCGGCCACTGATGTGGAAAGCCGGGCGTCGATGCGGCGATTGCTCTCGGTCTCGGCCTGGGCGAAGCGGCTCTCCAACAATTGCTCGAGCGGGCTAGGGCCAGCGACCGCTGCCTGGCCCGTCGCGCCGCTGGCGGGAAGCCGGGCGACTAGGCCTTCAATCGTTTCCAGTCGCTGAGCCAATTGTGCCAGCCGGGCCTCATCGGCACCCGCGGCGCGGTTCTGGGCCGGGCGGAGGGCCATGATGAGCAGCAGCACAACCAAGACGCCGCCCATGGCGGGAAGCGCCCAGCGAGGGAGCTTGTTCCCGTTTTTGGCTGGGGCGGCAATGCTGGGAGAGGAGGTTTCGGTCATCGGTGGGGGCCTAGCAGCTGGAGCATGGTGTCATGGTCCGGGCGGCTGGCCACTTCGATTCCCCGCCAAGGCAGGTCGGCCAGCACCTGGGCGACACGTGGGCTGATGGCGATGGCGCGAATAGACGCAACCCTCGCCGCGAGCCCAGCATCTCGCAATTGCGTGATACAACAAGCCGCCGAGCGGGGCGAGAGGAAAAGCGCCTGCGATACCAAATCGTTATATAATGCCGCCTGGGCTGCGGCCGGCATGGTTGCGGCGGGTTCGGCGGCATAGGCCAGGCGGCGAAGCACAATAAAACCGGCCGAACGCAGCGCTTGCGCCAGATCCATCGCATAGCCCTGCCCCACCGCGAGCAGCAGCGGGCCATCGGCGGGGCGCAGCCTTGCCCGCACCAGCGCCAGCAGCGCCGCAGCATCGCCACCCGCCGCGGTGACGCGGGTGTGACCATGCGCGCGGGCCTGCGCCGCACTGGCTTCACCCACCGCGAAGACCGGGGGGCCGAGCGGCAGGGCGGGGGCGGCGGCGCGGCTGGTGATGAGCATGGCTTGCACCGGGGCCACCGTCAGGGCGCGCGGGCGCAGCCGAAGGGCCGGAGCCAGCACCGGCTGCCAGCCCAGCCTGGCCACGGCGGCGGCGGTCTCGGCGCAGCCGGGCTCGGGCCGGGTGACCAGCACCCCGCGCGGCGGCGCTTCAGCCAAAGATATCGGCCGGGCTATCGGCGCGCAGCTCGGCGCCCAGCGCCTCACCCAGCGCCACGGCATCCTGGGCCTGGCCCTCGATTGAGCGGCGGAGGATGAAGCTGCCATCGGCGCGCGCCGTCAGCCCATCCAGTCGCAGCCGGCCATCGGGCAATAGCCGGGCATGGCCGCCAATGGGGGTACGGCAATTGCCATCGAGTGCGGCGAGCAGCGCACGCTCGGCCCGGCTGACGGCGCGGGCCTTGGGATCCTCGACCGCGGAGAGGAGTTCATGCAATTCGGCGTCGCGGGCGCGCAGGGTGACGCCCACAATGCCCTGGCAGGCGGCGGGGAGCATGATCTCGGGGGCCAGGATGGCCGCTGCCTCGCCCTCCAGCCCCAGGCGCTTGAGCCCAGCAAGGGCGAGCAGCGAGCCGGCAAAGGCGCCCGAGCGGACCTTGGCGAGCCGGGTCTGCACATTGCCGCGAATGGTCTCGACGCGCAGATCGGGCCGCAGCGCCAGAAGCTGGGCCTGGCGGCGGAGGCTGGCACTGCCCACCAAAGCGCCCTGGGGGAGGCTGGCGAAGGGGTTTTCCGGGTCGGCCTCGCCTTCGGGCAGGATCAGCACATCGCGCGCATCCTCCCGCCTTAGGGTGCAGGCCAGCACCACGCCGGCGGGCAGCTCGGTCTCCAGATCCTTCAGCGAATGCACCGCGAAATCGATCCGGCCATCGAGCAGCGCCTCATGGATTTCCCGGGCGAAAAGGCCTTTGCCGCCGATTTCCGATAGCGGGCGGTTCTGGATGGCGTCGCCGGTGGTGGCGATGGCGTATTCGCGAAACGCATCGAGCCCGCGCAGCACCGGGCAGACCGCCATGATCTGCTCGAGAAACGCCCTTGTCTGTACCAGCGCCAGCGGGCTGCCACGGGTGCCCACGCGCAACGGCAAACCAGGCATGCCCGAATGCGTGCGCGAAGCTTGGGGGCTGGAGGTGGCGGTTGACATCGCGGGGCTATAGAACCGCAACACAATGAACAAAAGGGCACCCATCCTCGGAATCGAAACCAGCTGCGACGAAACCGCAGCCGCGGTGCTGGACGCGGATGGCCGGATTTTGGCCGAGGCGGTGTATTCGCAGTTGCAGGAGCACGCGCCCTTTGGCGGCGTGGTGCCCGAGGTGGCGGCGCGCGCCCATCTGGCCCGGCTGCCCGGGCTGGTGCGCGGCGTGATGGCCGAGGCGGGGCTGGGCTTTGCCGAACTCGGCGCGGTGGCGGCGACGGCGGGGCCGGGGCTGATCGGCGGGCTGATTGTCGGTGCCACCTATGCGAAGGGCATTGCCATGGCGCAGGGGCTGCCTTTTGTGGCGGTGAACCACCTCGAAGCCCATGCCCTGACCGCCATGCTGACCGAGCCTGGCACGCGCTTTCCCTATTTGCTGCTGCTAGTCTCAGGCGGGCATTGCCAATGCGTGGCGGTGCGGGGGCTGGGGGATTACCGCCGGCTTGGCAGCACGCTGGATGATGCGGTGGGCGAGGCCTTCGACAAATCCGCCAAGCTGCTTGGGCTGCCCTGGCCGGGTGGGCCGGCGCTGGAGCGGCTGGCCGCGCGCGGCGACCCGCGCGCTGTGCCCCTGCCCCGCCCGCTGCTGGGCCGGCCGGGCTGCGATTTTTCGTTCAGTGGCCTCAAGACCGCAGTCTCCCGCGCGGTACAGAAGGGTTTTGCTCCGGCCGATATTGCCGCGGGTTTTCAGGCCGCCGTGGCCGATGTGCTGGCCGATAGGGTGCGCCATGCGCTGCGGATAATGCCCGAGGCCACGGCGCTGGTGGTGGCTGGCGGTGTGGCCGCCAATGGCGCCGTGCGGCAGGCCCTGGCGGGCGAGGCCATGCGGGCGGGGCTGCCGCTGCTGGCGCCGCCTATCCGGCTGTGCACCGATAATGCCGTGATGGTGGCCTGGGCGGGGTTGTTGCGCCTGCGCGCGGGGCTGAGGGATGGCTTTGACCATGCGCCGCGGCCGCGCTGGCCGCTGGAGGAATTGGCGCCCTCGGCCTGAGAGAATCCCTCGCCTCTCATCGCCTATGGCCGGGGTGCCACGCGCCTCATATCCGCATGGCCGGGCGGCCGGGCACGGGGCGATAGCCTTCAGGCGCGGGCAAGGGCGGGGTATTGGGCGGTGGGGAGGCGCGCAGGGCCAAGAGGGCACCGGCGGCGAATTCAATCGCCGCGCGCCATTCCGCAGGGGTATCGGCGGTGCGCAGGATGATCTGCACATAGCGGTCCACCACGCTGCCCATGCAATGCACCATGATGCTGGGGGGGCCGGGGTCAGTGGTGTCCAGCGTCCAGCAGCGCAGCAGGGTCTCATTGTCGCGGCGGATGATGGAGCCATGGCGCAGGCTCACCTGCACCTGGCGTGCGCTAGCGGCCAGCCGCGCGCCATCCAGCGCCTGGGCGAAGGCCAGGGCGAAGGCTGGGCTGTCTGGCCCCGGCGCGCCCGAGGGGTCGGATTGCTCGGGCACCTCGACCACACCCCGGCCTGGCCCGGCAGGCTGTTGGTAGGGGTTGAAGCTGCCGCGCAGGGCGCCGTGCACGGTCAGCACAGCCGGGGGGCCTTCGCGGTGATAGCTGCCGATGATGTCCGGCAGGGGCTGGAGGGCAGCATCGCGCGCTGGGGGCATCATCGGCGCCTGACAGGCCACCAGCGGGAGCAGGATAAGGGCGAGGCAACTTCGTCGCATTCACCAGAAATGGCGGCCGGCCCAGTTTTTCGCAATGGCACAAAACCCGCATGTGATCGGCGATGAGTGGGAAAGAGACATCATGCGCATCGCGGTGATCGGAACGGGTGTTGCCGGCAGCCTGCTGGCCGAGATGCTGCAGGGGCACAGGGGCATCACCCTCGATGCTTTTGACCGGCTGGCGCCGGGCGAGGAGGCGGAGGCGGGCACCGGCCTCAATGTCGGGCCCAATGCGATGAAGGCGCTCCGGCTGCATTTGCCACAGCGCCATGCCGCGGTGCGCGCCGCCGCCCTGCCCTGGTCGCGCTGGACCATAGAGATGGCGGATGGCGAGCGGCTGTTTGACC
>NZ_JBBARU010000049.1:0-1850 GCF_040399605.1 Rhodovarius sp.
GCTTGCTGATCTCGGCGGCGGTGGCGCCATCGGTCAGCGGCCCCAGCCACGCCGCCTCATGCGCGGCCAGGGCAATTTCGCCGCAGGTCCAGTGCAGGCTGGCCTGGCCATCTGGGGTGATGGCCAAATGGTGGTGCATGCCATCCGCCAGCCGCATCGGCATATCTTCGGTCAATTCCGCCAAAAACAGCCCGCGCGCTGGCAGCGGCTGCCGGTCATGCGCCAATTGGTTGAGCAGCAGCAACGACAGCCGCTCCCCATGCTCAGCCGTGGCGAGGCCGCGCAGCTTTTCCGCCATGGCCTCCAGCAGCCCGGCCAGCCCCTCGGGCTCGGCCAGGCGCCAGGTGGGAACGGCCTGGCGCAGCGGCGTATTGGCCACCTCCTCGCTATCGATGAGGCTGCGCAGCGCCTGCGCCCAGCTGGGTTCCAGCAGGCCCACGGTGATATGCAGCGAGGGCTCGCCCGGCTCCGTCGATGCATCATGCATCACGCCGCGCGGGATATAGAGCGCGTCGCCGGGCTGCATCATCACCAGATTCGGCTCGCCCTCGGGCGCAATATGGCCTGGCCAGGGAGTGCGGCGCGTGGGGTTTTCCACCGCCTGCCCATCCCATACCCGCCAGCGCTTGCGCCCGGATACCTGCAGCACCAGCACGTCATGCGTATCGAAATGGCTGCGAAAACCCTGCGCCTGCGGCGGGGTGAGGTAAATATTGGTCTGGCAGCCATGCAGGAACAGCTTTTCCAGCCCACGGCAGAACCGCCCCAGCGGCGGATGCGTCTCATGGAACTGGCTGGCCACCAGCGAGGCGCCGGCATCGAAGCGGCGCAGCAGCCGCGGCAAATCCACCCTTCCATCGGGCAGGGTGAATTCATGCTCGGGCACGGCCGCGCTGCCCTCGCGGCTGTCATCGGCCATTGCAATGCGCGGGGAGCGGGCGCCATCCGTGCGCAGATAGGCATCAAGCACGGCAATGTTCAGCAGATCAGCATAGCGCGCCACGCCGCCGCCGGAAAAATGCCGCCAGGCCGTGCCCTCCCGCAGCGCGAGCACGCTCTCCAGCGGCATATCACCAAAGGCGCGGGCAAAAGCCTCCTCCATGATGGAGGCCTCGGCCGGAGGTGCTGGCATCAACGTCTCGAGCATCGGCGCTCAGTATCCGCGCCGGCCCCGGCCGGGGCCATCCGAGGGGTCACTATCGTTCAAGCCGGTGCGGTAACCGCGATAGCCGCCATAGCCGCCATAGCCGCCCCGGCCCCGGCCCGGCCCGTCATTCGGGTCACGATCGGTGGTGCCGGTGCCGCGATAGACGCGGCTGCCGCCCCGGCCATTGCCGGGCCCATCATTGGGGTCTGCATCGGTTATGCCGCTGCCGCGATAAACGCGCGCACCACCCCGGCCATTGCCAGGGCCATCATTGGGATCGGCATCGGTGAGGCCTGTGCCACGATAGACGCGCGCACCACCGCGGCCATTATTCGGCCCATCATTGGGGTCAGCATCGGTGATGCCAGTGCCGACGGGCGCGACATAGACGGGCTGCACCGGAACGCAGGCGGCAGTGCCCAATGTGGCGGCGCCAACAGCGCTCATGCGAACGACTAGGCGCCGACGGCCAAGCTTTTCGTCATTATTGGCATTATTTTCATTATCGTTGTTCATCGGTTTCCAGCCCCTGGACGTAAATGCGCTTTAAGCAGGCCGGCGCCAAAATCTCAACGCTTCTCATGCGCAGTGCCGGCAAGGTGAGCGTGCCGCAGCCATGGCCGCGGCTGAGGTCAGCGCCCGCGCCCACGGCCAGGGCCGTCGCTGGGGTCACTATCGGTCACGCCGCTGCCACCGCGATAGC
>NZ_JBBARU010000049.1:1950-27070 GCF_040399605.1 Rhodovarius sp.
CTATCGGTCACGCCGCTGCCACCGCGATAGCTGCCGCGGCCGCGGCCCGGGCCGTCATTGGGGTCGTTATCGGTGACCCCGCTGCCACCGCGATAGCCGCTCCGGCCCCGGCCGGGCCCGTCATTGGGATCGCGATCGGTGACGCCGGTCGTCGAGCCTCGGCCAGCGCCTACGCCATCACGGGGGTCACTATCGGTGGCACCACGGCTGCCACGGCCCCGGCCCGCTGTGTCATTGGGGTCACTGTCGGTCGTGCGCTGGGCCTGCGCATCGCCCGGCGCGGCCGCACCGGCAGCGCCCATACCGGCCATGGCGGCACCACGGTTGATCACCAGGCGGCGCGTCAGCCGGCCCTTTGCCGCGGCATTTTTCCCCGGGCTATCCTCGGACATGGCACAACACCCTCCCTGATGTGGTAATCACGAATGTCGATGACACCAAAGACCTGATCAAGCCTTTCCCACGAAAGCCTATGCCTGGGCGTCCTTACAATCCCGCAATCCAAGACCGCCCGCAATCTTGCAAAGAATTATGTGCAAAACAATAATATGCAAATCAGCCAATCATAGGAAAACAATGTCCGAACCCACCGCCACGCCGGCCACAGCGCCGCTCCTGCCCCCACTCTACAATGCCCTGGAGCCGCTCTCCCCGCAGCGCCATGCCGCGCTGCGCCTGCGCCAAGGCGACTACACATTTGCGGCAGGGATATCGGCCATTCCCCTAGCGGCCGAGGAATTCGCCGCTGCCAGCCGCCATTACCCCATCGTCTTCACCACCGCGATGCCGCATATGCCCATGGCACTCATGAGCCTGCTGGCCGATATCAATACCTTTGTTGACGCCAATGGCGCCTGGCAGCCGGGCAAATATATCCCTGCCTATCTCCGCCGTTTCCCCTTCTTCCTGGCCCAAATGGCCGAGGGCCGCGATGAGATGGCCCTATGCATGGATACCTCCGCGACGCAGGCCAGCAGCACCGAGGGTGAGGTATTATTCGGCGCCGATGGCAAACCCAACCCCTTTCTGGACCAAGCCTTCGCCTTCTGCCGCAGCCTCGAGGCGGCCATGCAGCAGACCCTCGCGCTGAGCAATATCCTGACCGGCCTGAACCTGCTGCAACCCGCCGCCATGCAGTTCGAGCAGAATGGCAAGCCCACCAAGATAGACGGCTTCCACGCCATCCAGCGTGACGCCTTCGCCACCCTGCCCGCCGAAAAACTGGCCGAACTGCGTGACAATGGCGTGCTGGACCTGATCTACGCCCATTTCACATCAATGGGCGCCATGCAGGAACTGGCAGCCCGCAGCGCCGCCCGCGCCCGCCCTCTTGTCGGCTGACCCATAACGGACCACTTTGGTCTGCAAAGCATCAGTTGAGGGTCGCACAGACACATGTTTATCGAAACCGAAGGCACGCCCAACCCCGCCACCCTGAAATTCCTGCCCGGGCGGGATGTGATGGGACCGCGCGGCACGGCGGATTTCATCTCGGCCGAGGTTGCGGTGCGCAGCCCACTCGCCACCCGCGTCTTCGCACTCCCCGGCGTCGCGCGGGTTTTTCTGGGTGGCGAATTCATCACCGTCACCAAGGCCGATGACGCGGATTGGATGGCCCTGCGCCCCGCAGTGCTCTCGGCCGTGATGGCGCATTACGTCGCTGGCCTGCCCATCCTTGAAGGCGAAGAGGATCTCGAGGCCGAGGATACCGACCCCGCCGATGCCGAAATCGTCGCCACCATCAAGGAATTGCTCGATACCCGCGTGCGCCCCGCCGTGGCGGGCGATGGCGGTGACATCGTCTTCCGTGGCTTCCGCGATGGGGTGGTAAAGCTGCTCATGCAGGGCGCCTGCTCCGGCTGCCCCTCCTCGCGCGCCACGCTCAAGCATGGCGTGGAGAATATGCTGCGCCATTACGTGCCCGAAGTGCTGAGCGTGGAGCAGGTGGAGGCGTAAAACCCTTTCCCTCCGCGCCCGGTGGTGCTCTTCGCCGAAAAGGGCGCGCCGGCCGCCTTGGCCGCGTAACCCGGCGCTTCTGGCGGGCGGCTGACAAACGAATGGTGGGGGAAACAAGATCGAGGGGCTTTGCCCCTCGAGCACCCCAGGAGGAAACTGAGTTTCCTCCACCTTCGTTAAATTATTGATTTTAAAAGTAATCAAAGGTCCAGGAAAATGATTTTCCTGGTGGGTGAGTGCGAGAGGCCAAAGCCCTTTCGCTCCTCTTCCCCGCCATCAGCATTCTTCAGCAACCGGCTAATGATGCCGCCACACCACATTTTCCGGCGCCGCCTCGCGCGGGTCTGCCTGCAGCCACTCCCCATTGCCCATCGAGCGGCCGGTAAAGGCCAGAATAAACCCCCAATGCGACACCACAACCGTATGCGCCCAATCCTCGCGCGCGGCGATTTCGCTGCGGAAACCATGCGCACGGGTCACCACCGCATGCTCCGGCTCCTCCGTCCCCGGCCACCAGATATCCTCAATGCCGTCAAACGCCACATGGGGGAATTCGCGCGCAACAACGCTGATCGGCCGCCCGACATCGCAGGTAAAGGCGTAACGCTCCCGCACCTGGGGCGTGACATGAATCGGCAGGCCCAGCTTCTCGGCCAGCGGTGCCGCCGTTTGCAGCGCCCTTGTATAGGGCGAGGCGATGATGCGGCGAATATTCTGCCCCGCCAGCCCCTCAGCCGCATCGGCCGCCTGCTGGTGGCCCAAATCGGTCAATCGGGGGTCGATAATGCCCGGGTCCACCCTGGTGCGGCTGAAATGCAGGTTGAATTCGCTCTGGCCATGGCGCAGCAGGATCATCGCATCATCCTCAGATTGCTCCTGGCGGCGATACAGGGCTGAAGGCCAATGGTCCATAGATGGAGATTCTGTCATTGAAACATTGCATCACGGACATCTGGTCATTGTAGGCGAAGCCGCCGCACCCTAATTAGACCGTTCAGGAGTTATCATCGCCATGCAAGGCAGCTTTCCCTTCGATCTCATTCTCTTCGGCATGGTGGCCGCGTTTCTGGTGCTGCGCCTGCGCAGCGTGCTGGGCAAACGCCAGGGCTTTGAGCGCCCGCCAGCCGATGCCCGGCCCGCCACCCCCATCGCCATGGGGCGCGAGGCGCCGCGCGGCCCCGCCGCCGCCGCACCCATCGTCAGCGGCGTCGCCGCGCAAACCATCAGCCGCATCGGCGCCATCGATACCAGCTTCGAGCCCGCAGCCTTCCTCGGCGGTGCCGAAGGGGCGTTTCGCATGATCGTCACCGCCTTCGCCGCCGGCGACAGGCAGACGCTGCGCGGCCTGCTCAGTGACGACACCTATGCCGGTTTCGAACTGGCCATCACCGGCCGCGAAAATGCCGGCGAGACCCAGCGCACCGAAATCCGCGCCATCAACGCTGTCAGCATTGATGCCGCCGAGCTGCGCGGCGCGCTGGCCGATATCACCGTGCGCTTCGTGACCGACCAGGTGAATATGACCACTGCCAAGAGCGGCGAGGTGATCAGCGGCTCCGATGCGATCACCGAACTCACCGATCTATGGACCTTCCAGCGCGATGTCGCCGACAAAGACCCAACCTGGCGCCTGGTGGCGACGCGCAGCCTGTAGGCTACCGGCCGCGCTGGCGCTGCTCTGCCTGCAGGCCTGTACCCAAGGCCCCCAGCCCAATATCCCGCTCGATACATTGCCGGGCTGGCATGAGGATACGGTGCATGAGGCGCTTCCCGCCCTGCGCCGAAGCTGCGCCCGATGGTCCACAATGCCGCCCGACGCAGCCCTTGGCGGCCCGCCCGGGCCCGGGCGGCAAGTGGCCGATTGGGCCCCGGCCTGCCAGGCCATCGCCGCCTTGGAGGATCCGGTGGAGCCACGCGCGCTGCGCCGCCTCCTCGCTACCCATCTCCAGGCGCTCGACCAAGGCACCGGCACCCTGACAGGCTATTTCGAGCCCGTCCTACGCGGCAGCACAGCCCCTAGCCCGCGCCACACCACACCGCTTCACGCCCTGCCGCCCGACCCCGGCCCGCACCCCTCCCGCGCCGCCATCGAGGCCGGCGCCCTGCGCAACCGTGGCCTGGAACTGGTTTGGGTGGATGACGCCGTGGATGCGTTTTTCCTGCATATTCAAGGCAGCGGCCGGGTGGTGCTGGCCGATGGCACGGTGCTGCGCCTGGGCTATGCCGGGCAGAATGGCCTGCCCTATTTCGCCATTGGCCGGCTGCTGATCCAGCGCGGCGAGATCGACCGCGCGGCCATGAGCATGCAGGCCATCCAGGCCTGGTTGCGCCAGGCCAGCCCCGCCGCAGCGGCCGAGGTGATGCAGGCCAATCCATCCTACATCTTCTTCCGCCCGCTGGAGGGGCTGGCAGCCCATGAGGGGCCGCTGGGCTCCTTCGGCGTGCCGCTGACCCCACAACGCTCAGTGGCGGTGGATGTCGAACACGTGCCCCAGGGCGCGCCGGTATTCATGGCCGGGGTGGAGAATATGCCGCCAAGGCTGCTGGTGGCACAGGATACGGGCGGCGCCATTCGCGGCCCCGCCCGGGCCGATCTGTTCTGGGGCTGGGGCGATGAGGCCGGCGCCAGGGCCGGCGGACTCAATCAGCCCGCCCGCATCTTCGTGCTCGTCCCGCGGCAGCCTGCGCCGCGTTCACTGCGCATGGTCCAGCCATTGCCGAGAGAATGATTCAAGGTCTTCGATCATTCCGTCTCAACGGATCAAGCTCTGATGGTGAAGGAAAAAAGAGCGAAAGGGCTTTGCCCTCTCGCGCTCTCCCACCAGGAAAATCATTTTCCTGGACCTTTGAATAGTTTTTATATCACTACTCAATCGAAGGTGCAGGAAACTGAGTTTCCTCCTGGGGTGCTCGAGGGGCAAAGCCCCTCGAACTTATTTCCCCGCGCTATCAGTCTTAAAGCCGCCTGCTAAGTCTCAGGCTGGAACCTGCATGCGCTTGCCGCGCTTATGCCGTGCAATCATGCCACGCAGCAGCGACTTGATGGCCGTCTCGTCCAGTTCCGGGTGGCGGGCGAGAACTTCGGTCTCGTGCTTCTTCGAGGCCACCAGCAGGTCATTCACCACGCCCTCGCCGCGCGGGGTCATCTGAATGCGCACCACGCGGCGGTCGCGCGCATCGGGCAGGCGCTTGACCAGGCCGTCACGCACCATCCGATCGAGCAGCTTGGTCATGGTGGGTTGCTGCAGCAGGCAGGCATCGGCCAGGCCGCTCACTGTCTCGCCCGGGCTGCCGGAGAGGGTGGCCAGCACCCGCCAAACCGGCACTGCAACGCCGGCGCGGCGCAGCACGCTGTGGAATTCGGCGGATACGACGTGCGAGGCCCGCGCCAGCAGGTACAGCAGATAATCGTCGATGAAGCGCGCCGATGTCGTTGAAATCTGATTCATGAGCCTAAACCTTTGCTGATAGAGGGCGCCGTTGGCGTATGTTTTCCCCGGGAAATCCTATTCGGAGCAAGGATACTCAGAATCGATCTATATTCCAGGGCCCATATTGGCGAGTTATGGAAGAGAAGCGTCGACCATTTGTACTCAAATGATGCCGATTGTTTCGAAGGAATGGGAGTTTTGCGAGGTGAACTGAGATATCCCGGCCAGTCTCAACAAAAATGACGATATGTCGCAATATTAAGCATGCCAAAGAAGATTGTTCTTTGGCCTTGTTAGTCCACCCATTGCCGAGCCTTGATCACCGGCCCCGGATGGCGGAATGGCCCGCCCTGCAACACGCCTTGGCAAGAACGCTGCCCCAGCACTAAGTTTTTGAAGAGAGTTGGGAAGGCACGACCACATGCTCGTCGATCGATTAGAGCCGCATTGGCTGGCCGCATTCGCAACCATCATCCAGCAATGCAAGCCCGCACCAGCAGAGGTGGTGTGCCTGCTCATGGAAACACAGTCCCGCGCTATAAATGTTGATCTGGCAGAGCTGGCGGCGTTGCAGGCTGGCTTGCGGCCCTTCCGTTGCGTGCTGCCCAGCCCCGCCATCACCACCGCGGTGCCCTTGCGCTCCACCGGGGCGTCCCGCGCGCTGCAAGGCCACCCAGCGGCGCTGGCCGCCCTCAAGGCCTCCTCCCTGGTGCTGGACCTCACCCTGGAGGGCCTGATGCACGCCCCCGAAACCCCGGAAATTCTCCAATCCGGCGCCCGCATCATGGTCATCAGCAATGAACATCCCGAGGCCCTGGCCCGCCTCGTGCCGCTGCCCGGTGACGACATCCCGGTGAAAGCCGCGGTCAAACGCCTGCGCGCCGCCCGTTCCATGCACGTCACCTCCGCCGCCGGCACCGACCTGCATGTGGCGATGACCGGCGCAACCACGGCGGGCGTCTGGGGCTGGACTGACCGCCCAGGCACGCTGGCGCATTGGCCCGGCGGCGTGGTGGTCAGCTTTCCCGCCGCCAATACCGTCCATGGCCGCCTGGTGCTCGATGCCGGCGACATCAACCTCACCTTCAAGCGCTACCTCACCGCCCCGGTCACACTCACCATCGAGAATGATCACATCGTGCAGATCGAGGGCAGCGGTGCCGATGCCGCCATGATGCGCCGCCACCTCGCGGCTTTTGACCGCAACGCCTATGCCGTCAGCCATGTCGGCTGGGGCCTCAACCCGCGCGCGCGCTACGAGGCGCTGAGCATGTATGATCAGCGCGACACCCAAGGCACCGAGCTGCGCTGCGTCGCCGGCAATTTCCTTTTCAGCACCGGCGCGAACGAGTTTGCCGGCCGCTTCACCCAAGGCCATTTCGACCTCCCCGTCTTCAACACCACCATTGCGCTGGATGGCGAGGTGGTGGTGCGCGAGGGGGTGGTGCTGTGAGCGCCTTCCTCACCTTCGGCGAAGGCGCGCCCCTGGTCTGCCTGTACGGCATCGGCGGCGCCGCGCATTTGTGGGAAGCCACCGCCGCCGGCCTGCCCGGCCACAACATCCTGGCCTGGAACCAACCCGGCTATGGCGGCACAGCGCTGATCGACCCGCTCACCTTCCCCGCCTTGGCCGATACCCTGGCCGCCCAGCTCGACGCCCCGCAGATCGACCTCCTTGGCCATTCCATGGGCGGCATGATCGCCATGGAATTCGCCCTCCGCCACCCCGAGCGCGTCCGCCGCCTCATCCTCTACGCCACCACCCCAGCCTTCGGCGGCCGCGACCCCGCCTTTGCGCAAGAATTCCTCGCCGCCCGCCTGGGCCCGCTGAATTCGGGAAAAACCATGGCCGAATGCGCCGCCACCCTGGCCGGCGGCATGTGCGGCCCGGGCGCTGACCCCGCCGCCGAACCCGCCATCATCGCCGCCATGGCCGAGGTCCCCGAAGCCAGCTACCGCGCCACCCTGGCCTGCCTCACCAGTTTCGACCGCCGGGCCGAAATCGCCTCCATCACCGCCCCCACACTGTGCCTCGCCGGCGAATTGGACAAAGCCGCCCCCGCCCGCACCATGGCCCGCATGGCCGAAACCATCCCCGGCGCCCGCTATGCCGTGGTGGCGGGTGCCGGCCATATGCTGCATGTCGAGCAGCCGGCGAATTTCCAGGCAGCGCTGCGCGACTTCCTGGCCTGACCACCCAGCGCCCCGCCGCCACACCAAGCTGACATATGAAATTTCATGATCTATACTCCGCCCCAGCATGGATCAGCCGCTCCCCACCACCACCCTCGAGGCGCCAATCTTCGACCCGCGCGCCTTCCGCCTCACCCCCTTCGAAGCTGATCTGACCACCCGCGCCCGCGAATTCGGCGCCCGCATCCTCGCCCCGCGCGCACAAAAATGGGACCGCGAGGCCGCTTTCCCCATTGATAATTACCGCGACATGCACGCCGAAGGCTGGCTCGGCATCTGCATCCCGCGCGCGGAAGGCGGCCTGGGCGCTGATTTCCGCGCCTATTGCCTCGCCGCCGCCGAACTCGGCCGCCATTGCGGCGCCACCGCGCTCACCTGGAACATGCATGTCTGCTCCACGCTGTGGACCGGCCTGCTGACCGATGATTTGCAAATGGACGCCCCCACCCGCGCCGAACACCAGGCCCGCCGCGCCATCCATTACCGCCGCATCCTCGAAGACGGTGCCATCTACTCCCAGCCCTTCTCCGAAGGTGGCGCTGCCGCCGCCGGCGCCGCCGCCTTCGGCACCACGGCGAAGCGCGTCGAAGGCGGCTTCCTGGTCAATGGCAAAAAAATCTTCGCCTCCCTCTCCGGCCACGCCCAGCAATACGGCATCCTCTGCACCGATGTGACCGACGGCGCCGCCTCGCGCCGCAACACCCTCTACCTCGCCATCCCCGCCAATGCGCCCGGCGTCTCCGTTGCCGGCGAATGGGACCCCTTGGGCATGCGCGGCACCGTCAGCCGCAACCTGCTCTTTGCGGATGTCTTCGTCCCCAGCACCGCCTCGCTGATGCCCGATGGGCTGTATTTCCAGGCCGCCACGCGCTGGCCGCACATGTTCCTCACCCTCAGCCCCACCTATATGGGATTGGCCCAGGCGGCATTCGATTTCACCGTTCGCTACCTGCGCGGCGAACAGCCCGGCACGTCCCCGGTCAAGCGCCGCATGTACCCCACCAAACAAATCGCCGTCGCCGAAATGCGCGTCATGCTTGAACAAACCAAGGCGCTGTGGTTCCAGGCCATTTCCGAAGCCGGCCCCGACCCTTCAAAGGAGTCCATGCTCCGCGCCCTCGCCGCGCAAAACACCGTGATGGAAAATGCCAATGCCATCGCAACAAAGGCCGTGCGCAGCTGCGGCGGCCAGGCCATGCTGAAAACCCTGCCCCTGGAACGCATCTACCGCGATAGCCGCTGCGGCTCCCTCATGCTGCCCTGGACGGCGGAACTGTGCATCGACCGTATCGGCAGGGATTCACTCTATGAGCGTGGCGAAACCGATGAATGAAGGCGCATAACGGCGGCACAATGAAGACCGCCAAGATCATCGCCTTCCCCCAGCGCCCCAAACGCCAGTCCCAGCCCCGCGCCGAGGCGCTGCCGGCCGAGGCCACGCTCTGGTCCGTCTTCGCTGAACGTTGCGAACGCAACCCCCGTAAGCGCGCCGTGCGCGACGCCGATGGCTCGATGACCTATGCCGAGCTGCTCGCCCTCTCTGCCCAACTCAGCCGCATTTTCCTGCGCGAGGCTGAGCGCAATCCCGCCCGCCGGATGATCGGCATGCTGGGCCAGAACAGCGCCATCCACCTCGCCACCCTGCTGGGCTGCGCCCGCGCCGGCCTCGCCATGGTGCCCATCAATTGGCGCCTAGCGGAGGAGGAATGGTGCTGGCAGGCCCGCGCCTCCGGGCTCTGCGCCGTGGTCGAGGGCTTCGGCCACCGCATGCCGCAGGATGTCATGGCCGTCGAAGCCATCACCGCCATCGGCCAATCCACCATCCGCCTGCTGCCGCGTGAGCCGGTGGTGGGCACCGAACTCGGCCGCGCCGCGCTGCCCGCTTTGGTGGGCTATACCTCCGGCACCACCGGCCGGCCCAAGGGCGCCATCCTCACCCAGGCCGCCCTACTGGCCAATGCCACCAATGCCCAGGCGCTGTTCGAGATCACCCCCGATGACCGGGTGCTCACCATCCTGCCCATGTTCCATGTCGGCGGCCTCAATATCCAAACCCTGCCGGCGCTGCTGGCCGGTGCCGAGATCATCCTGCAACAAAAATTCGACGCCGATGAATTCTTCGACGCCCTGGCCCAGCACCGCCCCACGCTCACGCTCTTGGTGCCTGCAGTGATGGCCGCCCTCATCGCCCATCCGCGTTGGAAAAGCGCCGATCTCTCCTGCCTGCGCGCCGCCGGGGCCGGCTCCTCCATCGTGCCCCTGCCGCTGATCGAAGCCTTCCAGTCCCGCGGCGTGCCCATCCAACAGGTTTATGGCAGCACCGAAACCGCACCCATCACCATCGCCCAAAGCCGCGAGGAGGCCCTCGCCGCCCCCGGCTCCATCGGCCGCCCGGCGGCACTCAGCGAGGCCCGGCTCGGCCCATTGGGCGAGATTCAGGTCAAGGGCCCCAACATCATGCAGGGTTACCTCAACAACCCACAGGCCACCGCCGAAGCCTTTGCCGATGGCTGGTTCCGCACCGGCGATATCGGCCGGGTGGATGCCGATGGCCGCTGGTGGTTCACCGATCGCCTGCACCACATCATCATCTCAGGCGGCGAAAACATCTCCCCCGCCGAGGTCGAGCGCGTGCTGGCCACCGCCCCCGGCGTGCTGGAATGCGCCGTCATCGGCAAGCCCGACGCAAAATGGGGCGAGGTGCCGCTCGCCGTGGTGGTTCCAGGCGAAGGTTTTGATCTGCATCACGTTCTCGACGTGTTCGAGGGCCAGTTGGCCCGCTTCAAACAACCCCGAGAAGTCGCCGTGGTCGCCGCCCTGCCGCGCAACGCACTCGGCAAGCTGGATCTGCCCGCCCTGCGCGCCCTCGTCCTGCGCGAGACATAACCCGCAAACCTACCCCGCCAATGCGCTGATCGCCCGCGCATCCGCTGACCATGCGCCCATCCTGGTGCAAGCCAGTGCCCCGGCGGCATTGGCCCGACGCAGCACCGCCGCCCAGTCCAGCCCCGCCAGCAACCCCGCCGCCAGCGCGCCGCACCAGGCATCGCCAGCACCCACCGTATCGGCCACCGCCACCGGAAAACCGGGGCAATGCAGCGCCAGCCCAGGCCCCGCCAATTCCGCCCCCGCTTCACCCAAGGTGCGCGCCACAATGCAGCCCAGCGCCGCATGCAGCGAAGCCGCATCAGCCCCGCAACCATGTAACCCTGCGAGAAACGCCGCCTCCGGCTCATTCACCACCAAAATATCCGGCAACCCCGGCAGCGCCGCCGCGGGCGCCAGATTCAGCACCACCCGCATCCCCCCCGCCCGCGCGCGCGCGATCAACGCCGCATTCTCCGCCACCGGCACCTCCATCTGCAGCAGCACAAGGCCGCCAGGCGTGACCGGCACAGCCCCCGCCCGGGCCAACCGATTGGCGCCGGAGGAGACGGCAATCTGATTGCGCCCCTGCCCATCCACCATCACCGCCGCCATGGCAGTGGGCGCCGAAACCTCGGCCAGACCACTAATATCCACCCCGGCTTCCATCAGCGTGGCCCGCAGCATCGCGCCATGCGCATCCGCCCCCACGGCACCACAAAACCGCGTCACCGCCCCGGCCCTCGCCGCGGCAATGGCCTGGTTCAGCCCCTTGCCGCCAGGAATAGCCGCCCCCGCCTCGCCCAACACCGTCTCCCCCGGCGCGGGAAGCTGCGGCAGCGAAAACACAAAATCCGCATTGGCCGAACCAAACACCACAAGGCTCATGGCCGCAGCAGCCCCTCCGCCATGGCGCGCTCATACAGCGCCTCGATCATCACCCCGAAGGGCCCGCCCAGATCAATCGCCGGCTGCATGCGCTTCAGACTCCGCGCGCGGGTGAGCCCCACCTCGGCCCAGGCCGGCGCGCCGCAATGCACCTGCTGGGCAAAACCCTGCAGCCGGTCGCAGCCCATGGCGAAACGGGCATCGGGTGTCTCCTGCGCCTCAAATTCCCGCCACAAAGCCTGAAATTTCTCGGCCAAATCCGGCGCAAGCCGACCAAAAATAGCCTCCGCCGCCCTCTCCTCCCGCGCCGCCTGCGTCAACAACCCGGCCTCGTCAAAGGCAAAAGTATCGCCGGCCTCAATCTCCACCACATCATGCAGCGCAATCATGCTCAGCACCCGGCCCATATCCGGCCGCGGCGTCACCTCGCCCTCCAGCAGCACGGCAATCAGCGCCACATGCCAGGCATGTTCGGCCGAATTCTCCAGCCGCCCCTCGCTCCGCGCCGCGCGCTGCACATGCTTCAGCCGGTCGGTCAGGGCGATGAAATCCAGCAGCGCGCTCAGCCGCTCATTCACGCCCCAGCGTCTCCATCAATTCCCGCCATTCCCGCTTGGAGAGCCCGCTGCCCGCCTGTTCCACCACCTCACCCGCCAACATCCGACGCACAATCGACAGCATTTGCGACGACATCGTCACCGCCCCCATCCGGTAATCGGCAAAGGCCTCATAGCAATGCGGCACCCAGGCCTGCACCGTCTTCAGCATCGCCTCGGCATAGACACGAATTTCGTATTGCGCATGCCCATCCGCCCGCAGCGACAGGAAATGCAGCAGATTGTGCAAATCCGTCTTCCAGTACCATTGCGTATAGGTGTTCAGCGTCAGGTTCATCCGCGCCAATTCGCGCGCCAGGCCCGAGCGGGCGGCATCGCGCGGCTGCCCGGCCTCATCCTCATTCAGCATCTCGAGATAATGATCATAAGTCTGCGTCGCATCATCGCGCAGCAGCCGCAGCACCCGCTCCGCCTCGGCGCCTTGCAGCACCGCGCCGCGGCCCTGGCGATTATCGCTGCTCTGCGCCGCCAATTGCTCGGGCTGCGGCACATAAAATTCCCGGTCCAGCACTGAATACCGCGCCGAATACTCATTCACATTCGCCGTGCGATGGCGGATCCATTGCCGCGCGATAAAAATCGGCAGCTTGATGTGATATTTGATCTCGCACATTTCAAACGGCGTCGAATGCCGATGCCGCATCAAATAGCGGATCAACCCGCGATCCTCATTCGCCGCCTTGGTGCCGCGCCCGTAACTCACCCGGGCAGACTGCACCACCGCCGCATCATCGCCCATGTAATCCACCACGCGGATGAAACCATGGTCGAGCACGGGTATCGCCTGGGCCAGCATGGCCTCCAGCGCCGGCACCACGGGCCGGGCGGTGGGCATGCGGTGGGAAGCGGCCTCAGCCACTTCGGCGATCTGTTCAGGGGTTAATGCCATTGCGGGGCCTCCATCGCTTCTGCGATACGGCCCCCCTCGTAAGCCGGCAAGGGCTGCGCTATATGACACTCGTTACCTCGGTGACTATGGCGATAAACGGTACGTGGAATAAGCGTTGCGGACCCGGGGGCAGTGCCCGGCGTCTCCATTTTATTGATGAGGTTTGTGCTGGTTCTGAATGGCCGGGGCATGCTGAAGGAGAGACCGAGGGGGCCTTAGGCTGCTGGGTTTTTCAGTGAGGTTTGTGCTGGTTCTGAATGGCCGGGGCATGCTGAAGGAGAGACTAGGGGGCCGGTCGGCTGTCTGGTCGCTTGGTTTGGGGACGAAACAGTCTCGACGCGCGCGGTAAAGACGTGCCTTTTGCCCGGCATTGTACCGCCGTCATCGGGCTAAATCACAAGTGCCAATGATAACGTTCGCGAGAACGTGGCGCTCGCTGCCTAGAGATAGGTAAGCGCTGCCCGGGGGGAGCAGGGCAACAGAATCCCCCCACTTCCCTGCCGCCTGGGCGGATTGGCGCAGGGCCACCACAAGCCTATGCTTCCGCCTTCAGGACAGCCGAATGACCGAAGACAACACACCCGAAAGCCTACTCCCCTACGAGCGATGGACCGAGAACGCCCTGCGCGCCGTCGTGCTCGACGCGCTGGAACACGCCGCCCGCGAGGGCCTGCCGGGCGAGCACCATTTCTACATCAGCTTCCGCACCGACCATCCCGGCGTCTCCATCCCCGCCCATCTCAAGGCGCGCTACCCCACCGAGATCACCATCGTCCTGCAACACCGCTTCTGGGACCTCAAGGTCGATCGCGCCAAGCCTGGCTTTTCCGTGGGCCTGAGCTTCGGCGGCCTGCCGTCGCAACTCGTCGTCCCCCTCGAAGCACTCACGGCCTTTCACGACCCCCATATCCGCTTCGGCCTGCGCTTCGAGCCCGAGGCCTTCGAGCCCACACCAGAACCAGCCCCAGCCGCGGAGCCCGAACCCGCCCCCAGCGAGGCCCCAGCCCCCGCCAGCCAGCCCCAGGTCGTGAGCCTCGACGCCTTCCGCCGCAAGCGGGACTGACCACCCGCCCCAGCCAAATGGCAGGGTCATGTTTTCGGCGGGATGACGCGCCCGCCCGGCCAGGGTATTCCTAGGCCAAACAATCGCCCCGAGGCCGCCATGCCGCTCGATACCAAGACCCCTTCCACGGGTCGCCCCGCCGATTTCGCCTTCAGCACCGGCTTCCCGCTGGCGGAGGACACAACCCCCTATCGCAAGCTGGACATTGCCGGCGTCTCGACCATCACGGTCGAGGGCAAGACCGTGCTCAAGGTCAAGCCCGAGGCGCTGGAGGAATTGGCCCGCATCGCCTGCCACGACGTCTCGCATCTGTTGCGCCCCGCCCATCTCGCCCAGCTCGGCAAAATCCTGCAGGACCCCGAGGCCAGCGCGAATGACCGCTTCGTCGCCCTCGACCTGCTGAAAAACGCCAATATCGCCGCCGGCGGCGTGCTGCCCATGTGCCAGGACACCGGCACCGCCATCGTCTTCGGCAAGAAGGGCCAGCGCGTCTGGGTCGAGGGTGATGAGGAGGAGGCGCTGAGCTACGGCGTCGCCCGCACCTATACCGAGACCAATCTGCGCTATTCGATGATGGCGCCCGTTACCATGTTCGACGAGGTGAACACCGGCAACAATATGCCGGTGGAATTCTCCATCATGGCCGCCCCGGGCGAACACCACGCCGATGAATTCCACCTGATGTTCATCCTCAAAGGCGGCGGCTCGGCCAATAAGACCTTCCTCTACCAGCAAACCCGCGCCACGCTGAACAAGCCCAAACTCCTCGCCTTCATCGAGGAAAAGGTGAAGACGCTGGGCACCTCCGCCTGCCCGCCCTACCACCTTTCCATAGTCATCGGCGGCACCAGCGCCGAGGCCAATCTCAAGGCCGTGAAGCTCGGCAGCACCAAATGGCTCGATGGCCTGCCCGCCACCGGCGGCAAATCCGGCCACGCCATCCGCGACCATGAGCTGGAAGCGGAAGTGCATAAACTCACCCAAAACCTCGGCATCGGCGCGCAATTCGGCGGCAAGTATTTCTGCCACGATGTGCGCGTCATCCGCATGTCCCGCCACGGTGCCTCGCTACCCATCGGCATCGGCGTCTCGTGCAGCGCCGACCGCCAAATCAAGGCCAAGATCACCCCCGAAGGCGTCTTCCTCGAACAGCTGGAAACCGACCCAGCCCATTACCTGCCCGAGCACACCGACGACATCATGGGCGGCGAGGTGGTCAAAATCGACCTCAACCAGCCCATGGACGCCATCCGCGCCACATTGACACAATACCCGGTGAAAACCCGCGTCTCGCTCACCGGCACCATCGTCGTCGGCCGCGACATCGCCCATGCCAAGCTGCAAGAGCGCCTCGATGCCGGCCTAGGCCTGCCGCAATATCTAAAGGACCACCCGATCTACTATGCCGGCCCGGCCAAGACCCCCGAGGGCTTCGCCACCGGCAGCTTCGGCCCCACCACCGCCGGCCGCATGGACAGCTATGTCGAGGCCTTCCAGAAGGCCGGCGGCTCGCTGGTCATGCTGGCCAAGGGCAACCGCTCCCGCGCCGTGCTGAATGCCTGCAAGACCTATGGCGGCTTCTACCTCGGCTCGGTCGGCGGCCCCGCCGCCCGCCTGGCGCAGGACTGCATCCGCAAGGTCGAGGTGCTGGAATACCCCGAACTCGGCATGGAGGCGGTCTGGAAGATCGAGGTCGAGGATTTCCCCGCCTTCATCGTCGTCGATGACAAGGGCAATGATTTCTATGATGGGCTGGAATAATGCTCGCCCTGCGCCCCGGCTGTGAATGCTGCGACCGCGACCTTCCACCGGAAAGCCGCGACGCGCTGATCTGCTCCTTCGAATGCACCTGGTGCCGCGACTGTGCGGAGCAGAAACTGGCCATGCGCTGCCCCAATTGCGGTGGCGAATTGGTCGCCCGCCCGGTGCGCCCGGCCGATAAACTCGCCAAATTCCCCGCCAGCACAGAGCGTATTTTCCGCGCCGAGCGCTGCGCATGACCGGCTTCACCTTCGACCTCGCCTTCCGCGAAGCAGGGCAACCAGCCCTGGATGCCGTCGAACTCGACGGCATCCCCCAGCCCGGCCAAAAACTGCGCATCACCCGCCATGGCCAGGATCACGACCTCTTCATCATCCAGATCACCTGGTTTCACGCCCCCGGCGCACTCTCCAAATCCGGCCTTCTCACCCTCTCGGAGCATTTCCCATGACCCGTCGTCTGATCAGCTCTGGCTCGCGCTTCGAAGAAGAAATCGGCTATTCCCGCGCCGTCGTCGATGGCGACATGATCTATGTCTCCGGCACCACCGGCTATAATTACGCCACCATGACCATCGTCGATGACGTCGCCGGCCAGGCCGCGCAGACCTTCGACAACATCGCCGCCGCCCTCGCCCAGGCCGATGCGACACTCGATGACGTGGTCCGCGTGATGTTCATCGTGCCCAACCGCGCCGATTGGGAACCCTGCTGGCCAGTCATCAAGCGCTATCTCGGCCAGGCCCGCCCCGCCTCCACCCTCATCCATGCCGGTTTGCAGACGGATGCGATGAAGATCGAAATCGAAGTCACGGCCAAGCGCCGCAAAGGAGACTGAGCCATGCGCTTTTCCGTCGATCGTCTCGACCATCTCGTCATCAATTGCAGCGATGTCGAAACCTCCGCCGCCTGGTACCAGCGCGTGCTGGGCATGGAGCGCGAGACCTTCGGTAAGGACAACCGCACCGCGCTGCGCTTCGGCGGCCAAAAGATCAATCTCCGCCCGCATAACCATGACATCGTCAAATGGCACACCGGCGCCAATACCGCCCCCGGCAGCCAGGATCTCTGCTTCATCGTCACGGTGAGCGCCGAGGAAATCGCCAAACACCTCACCACCTGCGGCATCAGCATCGTCGAGGGCCCGGTTCAAAAGGCCGGCGCGCTCGGCAGCATCAACAGCGTCTATTGCCGCGACCCTGACGGCAACCTGATCGAGATCAGCACCTACGGCGATTGAGCGCCGCCCCACCCAACCCGCCCATCGTCATAAAGGAAACACCATGAACGCCATCGCCCCGCGCGGAAGAATGTTCTTCGCCAATCCCGGCCCGACGAACATCCCCGACAGCATCCAGCATGCCGTGGCCCGGCCCAGCATCGACTTCAACGATGCCGCCTTCTTCGCGATCTATGAAAAATGCGTCGCCGGCCTCAAGCGCCTCCTCAAGACCGAGCAGCATCTCTTCCTCTACACCGCCTCAGGCCATGGCGCCTGGGAGGCCAGCATGGCCAACCTCTTCTCCGCCGGCGACACGCTGCTGGTGATCGAGACCGGGCATTTCTCCGAATCCTGGGGCAAGATGGGCCGCGCCCTCGGCCTGAACATCGAAACCGTCGCCGCCGATTGGACCAAAGGCGTCGATTTCGCCGCCCTGCGTGCCGCGCTCGCCGCCGATACCGGCCACCGCATCAAGGGCGTCTGCGCCGTGCAGAATGAAACGGCCACCGGCGTCATGCTGCCGCTGCCCGAAGTCCGCGCCGCGCTCGACGCCACCAACCACCCCGCCCTCTTCCTCTCCGACACCATTTCCTCCCTCGGCTGCCTGCCCTTCGAGATGGATGCCTGGGGCATTGATTGCGTCGTCGGCGGCAGCCAGAAGGGCCTGATGCTGCCCACCGGCATGAGCTTCACCGGCGTCTCCAACAAGGCGCTGGAAGCCCATAAATCCTCCACCATCCCCAAGCATTACTTCGACTGGACGGAGATGGGCGGCCGCCGCCACAAGAGTTTTGTTGGTACCGTACCCACCAGCCTGTTCTACGGGCTGGAGGAATCGCTCCGCCTCATCGAGGAAGAGACGCTCGAAGGCGTCCTCGCCCGCCACACCCGCCTGGCAAAGGCCGTTCGCGCCGCCGTGCGCCATTGGGCAGGCAATGGCGATGGCGTCACCCTGTTCTGCCAGAATGCCGAGCGCGCCTCCGACAGCGTCACCGCCATCCTGGTCCCCGAAGGTCATGACGCCGACCGCGTGCGCGCCACCGCCCGCAACAGCTTCAACGTCTCGCTCGGTGCCGGCCTGAACAAGCTGGCCGGCCGCGTCTTCCGCATCGGCCATCTGGGTGACCTGAATGAGCCGATGATCCTGGGCACCCTCGCCAGCGTGGAAATGGCGCTGAAACTCAACGGCGTGCCGCACCGCCCCGGCGGCGTGGCCGCCGCTATGGAGAGCCTCACGGCATGAAGCGCCGCGCGCTGCTCGCCCTCGCCCCGGCGGCAGCGGCGGCGCAACCCGCCGGCTGGCCGGATCGGCCGATCACCCTGATCTCGCCCTTCCTGGCCGGCGGCAGCACCGATATCGTCGCCCGCATCCTCGCCGAGCGGATCTCCCCTCGCCTCGGCGCCAATGCCCGGGTGATCGTGGAAAACCGCGCCGGCGCGGGCGGCTCCATCGGCAGCGACTGGGTGAAAAACCGCGCGCCCGATGGCTACACTTGGCTCCTCGCCAGCGCCTCCAGCCACGGGACCAATCCCGCTGCCCTGCCCAATGTCACGCCCTATGATCCTGTGACGGATTTCTCCCCCATCGCGGTGCTGGGCGATGCGCCCATGGTGCTGGCCGTGCCGTATTCTTCGCCCTTCCGCACCGCGCCAGAACTCTGGGCCTATGCCCGTGCCAACCCCGGCAAACTCTCCTGGGGCACCTCCGGCGCCGGCGGCATCGGGCATTTGACCGGCGAGTTCATGCGCGTCCTCGCCGGCGGCTTCAACACCGAATTCATCCCCTATCGCGGCGGCTCGGCGGTGCTCGAAGCCCTGGCAAAATCCGAGATCGATTACGCGCTCGAAGTCCTGGCCAGCTCCGCCCCCGCCCTGCGCGACAATATCTCCCGCGGGCTCGCCGTCACCACCCCCCGCCGGCACCACCTCTTCCCCGATATCCCCACCATGCAGGAGCTGGGGCTGGAGGGTTTCAACATTTCCACCTGGAACGTCATCCTCGGCCCGCGCGGCATGGAGCCCGGCCTGGTCCGGCACATCAACGCCCAGATCAACGCCGTGCTGACCGACCCTCTGGCCGCCCAGCGCCTGATCAGTGCCGGCCTCGACCCCACCCCCGGCGGCAGCACGCCCGAGAGCACGGCAGCTTATATCCGGGTGGAGGTGGCGAAATTCCGCGATATCGTCGCCCGCGCCGGCCTGCGGCTGGCGCGATAAGCCTTGCGCTGCAGGGGCCGATCTCGCCATCCTGCCACCATGCGGCCGCTGCTTCTCCTCCTGCTCCTGGCCATGCCCGCCCTGGCCCAGCCCACCCCCCGTGCCCCCACCCCGGCGCAGCTTGAACTCGACCGCGCCTTCGAGGCCCTGCGCACCGCCCCCGATGAGCCCAGCGCGCATATCGTCGAGCAGCGCATCCGCCAATTGATAGCCGCGCGCGCCACCCCCGCCATCGCCCTGCTGCTCAGCCGCGGCCAACGCAACCTGGCCAGCGACCTGGCCGAGGAGGCGCTGGAGGATTTCGACGCCGCCATCACCCTGGCCCCCGAGGCCACCGAGCCCTGGCTCGGCCGCGCCCTCGCCCATCACGCCACCGGCGACGCCCCGGCCGCCGCGCGCGACCTGCAACAGGTGCTGCGGCTGGAACCGCGCCACTGGCAGGCCCTGCAACAACTCGCCCAATGGCAGGAGGAGGCCGGCGATGATGCCGGCGCGCTGCGCAGCATCGAGGCCGCGCTGGCCATCCACCCCCGGCTGCGCGGCGGCGAGGCCCGGCTGCGCGACCTCCGCCGCAAGGCCCTGGGTGACGACGCCTAAGCCAGCGCAACCCCCGGATGGCCCGCCCCCCGCCACCCGCCCATAATCCCGCCATGGACCTTCCCGCCCCCACCCTCGAAGACATCCGCTGGCAGGCCGTGCTGGCCCGCAGCCAGGAGCAAAACTTCCTCTACGCCGTTACCACCCAGGGCGTGTATTGCCGCCCCGGCTGCCCCTCACGCCCACCGCTGCGCCGCAATGCCCGCTTCTACGCCGATGCCCCCGCCGCCGAAGCCGCCGGCTTCCGTGCCTGCAAACGCTGCGACCCCAAGGGCGAGCGCGCCGCCATGCAGCGCGCGGGCGTGGAAGCCGCCATGCGCATGATCGAAACCGCCGAAACCATCCCCTCGCTGGAGGCACTGGCCAACAACGCCGGCTATGCCCGCCACCATTTCCTGCGCCTGTTCAAGGAGATCGCCGGCGTCACCCCGCGCTCCTATGCCGAGAGCGTGCGCGGCCGCCGCCTCTCCGCCGCCCTGGCCGAGGGTACCCGCGTCGCCGATGCGGTGGCCGAGGCCGGCTTTGGCAGCGAAAGCCGGGTCTATGAAACCCCAGGCCGGCATCTGGGCATGACCCCCGGCGCCGCCCGGCGCGGCGGCCAGGGCGAGACCATCCTCACCGCCCGCGCCCAATCCGCCATGGGCCCGCTGCTGGTTGGCGCGACCGTGGCCGGCATTTGCTTCATCGGCTTCGCCGAGGATTTCGCCGCACTCGAAGGCGACCTCCGCCACCGCTTCCCCGCCGCGCGGGTGGAAGCGGCGCCCGATGCGCTGGCCGAAACCATGCGCGCCATCATCACCTATATCGAGGAACCAAAAGCCGCCCTCGCCCTGCCGCTGGATTTGCGCGGCACCGCCTTCCAGCGCCGCGTCTGGGAGGCCCTGCAACGCATCCCCTTTGGCGAAACCCGCAGCTATTCCGCCCTGGCCGCCGCCATGGACATGCCCCGCGCCACCCGCGCTGTCGCCCGCGCCTGCGCCCAGAACCATGTCTCCCTCGCGGTGCCCTGCCACCGCGTGGTGGGGCAGGATGGCAGCCTCACCGGCTATCGCTGGGGCCTGGCGCGCAAGAAGCGTCTTCTGGAGCAGGAGCGCGCAGCGCGCGGATCGCCTGATTGAGCAATTCCGGTGCGGGCGCATTCTCCCACACCACATCCTGATCCACCGCCTGCGCCAGCCTGGCCTTATACACCGCGCGGGGAATTTCCATCGTGCCGAACTGCGCCAGATGGCCGGTGATGAACTGGGTATCGAGCAGCGAAAACCCCATCAGCTGCAGCCGTGCCACCAAATGCACCAACGCCACCTTGGACGCATCCCGCGCGCGGGAAAACATGCTCTCGCCAAAGAACACCCCACCCAGCGTCACGCCATAGAGCCCGCCGACCATGGCGCCGTCCTGCCACACCTCGATGGAATGGGCATGGCCCATCTCATGCAGCGCGGTGAACAGCGCCTCGATCTGGGTATTGATCCAGGTCTCCTCCCGCCCCGGCGCGGGGGCGGCGCAGAGCCCGATGGTCGCCCGAAAATCCTGGTCGCAGGTCACGCTGAACCCGCCACCCAAGACGGTGCGGGCCAGTCGGCGCGGCAGGTGAAACCCATCCAGCGGCAGCACGCCGCGCATTTCCGGGTCAAGCCAATAAAGCCGCGCCGAACCCCGCGCCTCAGCCATGGGGAAAAGCCCGGCGCGATACGCCCGCAGCATCAGATCAGGCGTGATCTCGGTAGGGCGACGGCTCATGCGCCGGTATGGTAGCGGCCAGCGGGCCGCATCTCCAAGCCCTTAGCAGGCTGCGGGAAAACGAACGGTGAGGGAAAGTAAGATCTAGGGGCTTTGCCCCTCGAGCACCCCAGCAGGAAACTTAGTTTCCTGCACCTTCGTTAGATTATTGATTTTAATAATTTTCAAAGGTCCGGGAAAAACGCCGACATAAATGTCTATCCTGGTGGGAGAGCGCGAGAGGGCAAAGCTCTTTCGCTCTTTTCCTCTGCATCAAGGTTTTTCAGGACCCCGTTAGATCACCAGTTCGACCGGTATCCCCCGGCAATCCATTTCCCAATCCAGCCCGACAATCGGCGGACGGCAATAATGCCACTCAATCCCCAGCGCCGGCGCCCCGCGCCCCAGCACCTCACCCGCCAAAATCGGGTGCGGATCAAACACGGTATAAAGATTCACCGCCGTCGCCTGGGCATAATTCACGCCCAGCACGCCCATCCGCCGCTCCATCTCGCCCATCACATGGGCGCATTTCAGCGAAAGACCGGCCGGCGAGGTATCCCCCCGCGCCACAATGCTTTCCTCATAAGTGGCGCCACCCTCGCGTGCCTCGCCATTGCCGGCAACGACAAAGCTGGCCCCAGCCGCCGCATCCGGCCTTGCATAGGTGAAGGCAAAGAACCCCGGCTCGCCAGGCGGCGCCACTTCGGGGCACACATTGCTGCGCGCCACCGGATTGGTCTCGCCCAGAAACACCCCCCATTCCTGCAAGGTGCCTGCGTAAATCTTGTTGAAGGCGGCAAAACCCGCCTCACTGAAGGGCGCCGGGCTGCGCAATTCACAGGCGCAAAACGCCGTCAGCGGCAGGCCCAGCCCCTCAAGATGCGCCTTGATGCGGGCAAACCCCTCGGCCAGCGGCACCGGCACCCGAAAGCGCGCCCGCTCCAGCCGAAAGCCCGGCAGGGCCACCACACCGCAGGAATACTGAAACACCCCGGGGGCATAGCCATAACCCCGCTCCGGCAAGGCCTGCATCAGGCGGCGTCCTCACGCCTGTCGCGCACTTTCACATAGGCAATCGCGGCGTGTTCGGCACAATAAGGCTTCGCCACCATGGCTTCGGCGGTGCAGAAGGTGAAGCCGGAGGTGCCGGGCTCACCAATGGGCCAGCAGCAGCTTTTGCCACCAACCCGCGGGAAGGGACGGGGTGCCGCAGCCACAGGCCGGGCCACCGGCACGGCGGGGGGCGGGGCTGCGGTCATCACCGGCGCTGGCCGGCGCGGCGGTGCGGCGGCGGCGGCGATTTGCGGCAGAGGCTCGCGCAAGGCGGCGCGCAGCGGCGGCAGGGTATGCCGCCGCGCCGGGGCTGGCTTGGCTGTGGCCACAACGTCACGGCGAATGGGGCTGGGCCGCGCCGGCAGGTTCAGGCGATGTGCCTTGCCCACCACGGCATTTTTGGAAACACCCATGCGCCGGCCGATCTCCGCCGTGCTGTAGCCCTCCGCCCAGAGAGCTCGCAAACGGTCGATGGCCTCCACTGTCCAATCCATATGCAGTCCCCCTTCTCGTCCTTATCTACCATATACGGTAGGCGAGAGGGGGTTCCGAACACAAGCGGTGGATTCATCCCTGGAAGACAAAACTGTGGACAAGCCCAACCGCACCCTGGGGCGGCATCACAGGGTGAAGCGCGTGCCGAACAAGATGGTGGTGCCGGGAATGACATAGCCGCTGGTCGGCTCGTAGCGGATATTGCCCAGGTTGCGGGCCTCCATGAACACCGAGATGCGTTCCTGCACGCGATAACTCACCACCAGATTGGCCGTGGTGCCGCCCTTCACTTGGGTCGCCTGGCTGAATTGCCCAAGATTGTCATACACATAATCCGGGCTGCGCCCCACAAAGAGGATCTCCGGCGCAATCGTCAGGCGCGGGATGGGCGTGATCCGCCCACTCAGCGACCAAAGATTCTCCGGCCGGCGCAGCAGGCGGCTATGGGTCGCGCTATCCAGCGCCAGCGTCCAGGTATAGGCGCCGCGCAGCTCGACATAGGGGCTCACCCGCGCGGTCAGGCCCAACTCAACCCCCTGAATATTCGCCCGCTCCACATTCACATAGCTGGTGAAACTGCTATTGGCGTTGATCAGATTGCGAAACCAGGACTGGAAATACGTCGCCGTGGCAGTGAGAAAGCGCGGCTGACCGAAGGCGGGAATATCCATATCACCACCCACCTCCCAACTCGAACTCCGCTCAGGCAAGAGGTTGGGATTGCCGCGAAAGCCGCTGCCCGTGATGCCATAGCGCTGAAACAGGCTCGGCGCGGCAAAACCCGTGCCCAGCGCGCTACGCAGCCGGGCGCGATACTCCGGCAATTCATACACCGCACCCAACCGATAGGTGGCCGCGCCGCCAAAGCCCGCCGTGTTGTCCACCCGCCCACCGGCCGAAAGATCCAGCCGCTGCAGCACCCGATATTGCAGATTCACAAACCCCGCATGGCTATCCTGGCTGGCATTGACGCTGCTGCGGTAAGGCGCACTGCCCGAGGCCGAATTGCTGGTCTCATGCACATAATTATAGCCAAAGCCCAGCGCCCCATCCCCGCCCCAGCCGCCCAGATCCGGCAGCCGGACCTGATTGCCCCAATCCACCACATTGCGGTTGCCGCGATACAAATCATAAGCCGTGGCGGACGAAAAATTGTCTGCCTGGTTGGCATAGCGCCGCCGGTCATTGCTCGCCCCCACCCGCAACCCCGTGGTCCAGGCGTCAAACAGCCTCGTCCCGCCGCGGATTTGCCCAGCCCAGCGGCGCTCCTCAGCAGAATAATTCGGGTCGTCAGCCAGAAAACCATCCAGGCCAAAATTGCTCTGCTGGAAGCGCAGCGTGCCCTCGATGCGGGTATTGGGCAGCGGGTTCCAGCCCAACCGCATGGAACTCGCCACGCCGCGATAGCCATCGGTCTCCGGCCGGTGCGGCTGCAGCCGCTGCGGGGTTATATTGTAGCCCGAGGTGGCAAGGCTCTGCCCCATCGCCAAATAATCGAAATCCCCCACCGTGCCGGACACGCCGCCATCGGCGCGAAATGTATTCTGGCTGCCGCCAGCCACGCTGCCAAAAACCTCCGCCTGCTTATCGGCCGGCGCCCGGCGGGTGACGATATTGACCACACCACCAATCGCGCTGCTGCCATACAGCGCGCTGGCCGGCCCGCGCAGCACCTCAACCCGCTCCACCCCCGCCAGCATCAGCGAGCCGAAATTAAACGCATTATTGGGGTCAGATGGATCATTGGCGGCAATGCCATCGATCAGCACCTGCACATGGCGAGAATTGGTGCCGCGAAAGAAGCCGCTGGTCAGCGCCCCCGGACCACCCTGCGGCACAACCCGCACGCCCGGCACGGTGGCCAGCGCATCGGCCAGCGTCCGGTAGCCGAAATCCTCAATATCAGCGCGGGTAATAATGCTGGTGGCGGCCGGCACCCGCTCCATCGCCACGGGAACCCGGGTGCCGGTCACGATGGTATCGGGAATGGCCTGCTGCGCCCAAACGGGCGCGGAGAGGGCGGTAAAAACAAGCAAGATGCGACGCATCAGATGAACTCCGAGCAAGGGTTCCCCCGCCGCCCGGATGACCGGCGGGGCAGTGCTCGTCGAACCCGCAAACGAAATGCGCGCAGGCTTCCCCGCACGTG
>NZ_JBBARU010000050.1:0-25207 GCF_040399605.1 Rhodovarius sp.
ATGCTGTCCTCGGAAACCGATATTATGGACCGAAATAACGGGTTGGGTGTGCTTCAATTGGCGGTCGAACTTTGTCCTGCATTGGAGCGGCGCAGGCCCTGGTGGAACGGGGATCGTTACCAAATCGACGATGATAGTATTTATGATGAACTGGGCCGGTCCTACGAGAGGCCTTTGCCCTTTGGCCCTGCTCCCCGGCGGCCTGACGGGCGGATCAATTATTGGATACCGATCAGAGCCTACACGCCTCGGCGCGTTGGTACTGACCGCATTACGGAGCTACCGCAGCAGGTGTTCGCGGAGCACGACATGCGGCGCGACCCGAGGGATATTTGTATCACCATCACCGACGTGGCCATGCTGCGCGAACCTCGTTTCAGCAATACCCTGGTCATCCCCGCCGCTGCGGTGAGCGCGGCCCTCGCGGCCGAGCCTTGAGGCAAGGGCTCGTGGCCGCAAAGAGCCTTCCCACCGGGCGTAAAGACAGGACCTCGCCAGCATCTGCGAGTTGTGGGAGCCTTTCGCCCAGGCCCGGATCACAAGGGCCATGGGAGAGAATGCCATGAACCCGCTCGATAGGCCGCCGCATCATCAAGGCGGCGCTGCTGCCGGGGTTACGCTGATGCGCCGGCGGGTTGTGCTGGGGGTGGCGGTGGCCTCGCCCGCCCTGGCCCAGGGCCAGGGGGCAGCTATGCGCATGGTGGTGCCCTTTCCACCCGGCGGCGCCACGGATGTCTTCGCCCGCCGCCTGGCCGCGCGCATGGCGGCGGTGCTGGGCCAAGCGGTGGTGGTGGAAAACCGTGGCGGGGCGGCGGGTGCCATCGGCACGCTGGAGGCGGTGCGGGCGCGGCCGGATGGCCAGACCATCCTTTTCGCCACGGCCAGCACGCTGGGGCTTTATCCCTTGATGGCCGAGCGCCCTGTGTTTGATCCGCTGCGGGATTTGGCCCCCGCCTCGCTGGTGGGGGCGGCCAGCGTAGCCTTTGCGGTGCGCCCTGAGGTGGCGGTGGATTTGCCGGGGCTGATCGCCGCGGCGCGCGCCCGGCCGGGGGCGCTGAAATATGGCAGCCCGGGCAGTGGCAGCTATCTGCATCTGTCGATGGAGTTGCTCAAGCGCGAGGCCGGCGGCGTCGATATGCTGCACGTGCCTTATCGCGGCAGCGCGCCGGCGATGACGGATTTGCTGGGCGGGCATCTCGATGCGATTTCGGACACGGTGGCCACCGCCATTGAGAACCATCGCGCCGGGCGGATTCGCATTCTCGCCGTTGCCACCCGCGCCCGCAGCCCCTTGCTGCCGGAAATCCCGACCGTGGCCGAGGCGCTGAACCTGCCGGGTTTTGAGGCCGCGGTCTGGATGGCGGTGATGCTGCCGCTGGGTGTTCCAGAGCCGGTGCGTGAGCGGCTTTCGCAAGCCATCGCCGCAGCACTGGCCGACCCCACGACCCGGGCCGAGTTGGAACAGGCAGGCTTTGTGCTCGACCCGCGCGGCAATCCCGATGAGGTGCGCAGCTTCATGGCGGCCGAGCAGGAGAAATGGCGCCCGGTGGTGCGGGCCACCGGCGTGCGGCTGGAGTAGCTGGCCCGCCCACCCGGAGCCTCAGCATTGCCGAGCAGCAACCCAGCTCATTGGCTCGCCCTGATCGGTGGCATGGGCGATGCCACCCATGCCGCAGTCCGGGCGGTGCATGACGCGCTGCCGCCGGGGCGCAGCCAATATTTCTCGCATCTCGATGATGGCAAGCTGTTCGAGGCGGCGATGGCGCGGCCGGGGGGAGAGACACTCATCCTGGTGGGGCATTCCTGGGGCGGCGAGATGGCGGCGCGGGTGGCCCTTCGTCTCGGCCGCGCCGGCCGGAAAGTGGCGCTGCTGGTGACGGTGGACCCGGTGAAGCGGGTGCTCAGCCATGGTTTTCTCGGCGCGGTGCGGGAATGCGTGCAGTGCTGGGTGAATATTCGCGCAACCGGGGGCGGGCGGCGGGATCACTCCAACCTGGTGGCAGCGATTGGCGGGCCATGGGGCCTCCGGCCGAAAGCCTATGCTGACAGGTTTATCGAGGCGCCATTTGCGCATCGGGACTTCGCGGCATTGCTGTGCTACCGGCAGGATGGGTTGGAAAGTGGCTGGGATATCCGTGGGCAAGACACGGTTTTCGGCCGCCAATATCCCGAATGTCGCAAGCGGCTACACCACACCAAAATAGCGCCAGGTTGGTAGTTTTTCGGCCAAGCGCGCCGCTATTCGCCCCTGCGCCATCAGCAGCCGCTCCCCCTCCAGCCGCGGTTGCAGGTGCTGCGCCAAGGCCACAGGCTCCGCCGCTTCGCCCTCCAGCAAGGCCGCGACAATCGCCAAATCGAGCGCGCTGGCCGGCAAGCCGCCAAGCCCATGGGGCGTCGCCAGGCCATATTGCCCAGCCGCCTCGCCCATATCCTCGCCATGCGGTGCATAGGTGGCGGCGGCGGCGATATTGAACCGCGTGGCCGCCGCCTGCGGGCCGCCGCCCTGAAACAGCGGCAGCACGCAGCCCGTGCTCACCAGTATGGCCAGTATTTCAGTCGGATTTGGTGCGGCCGGGCCGAGCACCGCATGGATATCGCCCAATCGTGCCGGGCCTTGCCGCAGCATGGTGGCGATCTGGGTCCAGAGTGGCTGCGCAATCTCGCCGCGGCTGGCGCCGGTGTTCAATACCGGGCTCTCCTCCGGCAGCGTGCCGCTCTGAGCCAACCACAGGCCATGCAGCGCCGCCACCCCATCCACCCGCCGCGCGCCGCGGATGAAAACATCCGCCCGGAAGCCCCGCGGCAGGCAGAGATCCTTCAGGAATTCCTGCCCTGCGCTATCACCCATGCGGCGCATGACGGCCATTTGTTCGCCATCGCAGAACATCCCCGGCAGCGCCTCGAAGAGGTTGACCGAGCCGACAAAATCCAGCCGCGCGGCATCGAGGTCCCGGCACAGATCAGCCTGAAAGACCGGCCGCCAATGCGCGGTGAGGAATTCATGCGCGACGAAGCCGGGCTCCAGCACCGCCGGCTCGGCCAGCAGCCGGGCCAGCATGGGGGTGCGGGGCAGTTTCAGCGCGCGTGCCATAGCGCGCAGCCGCACCATGGCACGCGCAGCTGCCGCCGCCGCCTCGCCTGCGCCCGTACCAAAGGGGCCGGCCAATTGCCGCAGCAAGCGCTGCAAGGCCATATCGGGGCCCGAGGCGGGCAGGGCGTTGTAGCCCAGATAGGCCACCCCGCCGGGTTTGAGGCGGCGCGCGAGCAACTGCACGATGCCCGCCCGCACCGCATCCGATACCCAGGACCAGACGCCATGGATAATGACGACATCAAGCGGTGGCAGGCTGTCGATTTCGGCCAGGCCCATGCCACCCAGATCAGCCTCGATGAAGCGGGTATTGTCCAGGCCGGCCTGGGCCGCCAATTGCCGGGCCTCGGCAATGCCGGAGGGTTCATGGTCGAGCCCCAGCACCGTCCAGCCCGGATTGGCCGCAGCCAGCAGATTGGCATTATAGCCTCGCCCGCAGCCCAGATCCGCCACCGTCATTGCCGGGCGGGGCTGCCAGCCTATGCCGGCCATGGCGCAGGCCATGGCGATGTGGGAGGGCGTGGCCTCGGGCTGCCAGGCAATGGCATAGCTGCTGGCGGTCACGGCGCCATGCCCCCAATCGGCCATCGTCAGATCACCCCAAAACGGCGCCAGATCGCAGTATTGGCCGCGATGAGCGCTGCGGTTTTCTGGGCGATGGCGTCCAGCTCCGTGGCAGCAATGCCGGGCAGCAGCTCGGTGATCAGGGCTGTTGCATCGCTCTGGCCCTGGCCCACCCGCACGGCCACCGCCATCTCCAGCCAGCTGCAGGGCAGGCCGCCGGCGGCAACCGGCGAGGCCAGCGCATATTGCCCGCCCTGCCGGCCCTCATTGGCATAGGTTTCGGCCACGATGCGGTTGAAGCGGGTGGTCGCCTCGGTGGGGCCGCTATCGCGCAGCACCGGCAGTGCCAGGCCGGTGCCGGCCAGCACGGTGACCAACTCGGCGGCGGTGGGGTTGCGCCCGGGCGTGAGGCTGCGAAGCCGGCCCAGGCTTTGCGGCCCCTTATTCAGGGCTGCGGCAATGGGTCGCCACAATTCTTCGGGCAATTCGGCACTGCCCACCGGCACCTCGAATTTGGGCGAGGCCTCGGGGGCTGTGCGGCAGGCGGCGATGATCTGTCGGTCCATCGCCGCCGCCGCATCGCAGCGGCGCAGGCCGCGGACAAAGACGTCACGCCGGAAGGGGCGGGTGAGGCATATATCCTTGAAGAACTCCCGCATCACACCCTCGGGCATGGTGTCGTAGATCGCGCGCTGCTCGTCGCTGAAGAGATAGGCCGGGGTGTTCTCATGCAGGCCGATGCTGCCGACGAAGTCGAGCTTGGCCGGCGCCAGATCGGCCAGCAGATCCTCGAAGAAGACCGGGCGCCAATGATCGGTGAGGAATTCATGCACGAGGTAGGCGGCATTCAGTGGGTCGGTCTCATCGACGATACGGGTCAGCAGCGGCGTGGTGGTCAGGTTGCGCGGGTTGGTCTTGTAGAGTTCGCGGATGGTGCCGAGGCAGGCCTGGGCGCGGCTGGGTGAGGGGCCCGCATGGCCGCCTGCCAAGTGCCGAAACAGCCGCTGCAGCCCCATGTCGCGGCCAAAGCCGGGCTGGGCATTGTAGCCGATATAGACGATGCCCCCAGGCTTGAGCCGGCGCGAGAGCAGCCGCACGATGCCCGCCCGCACGCTATCCGACACCCAGGTCCATACGCCATGCAGGCTGGCCACGTCCAATTCGGGCAATTGGTCGATCTCGGCATCGCTCATCTCGGCCAGATCGGCTTCGATGAAGATGGCGTTTTCCAATTGCGCGCGCTCGGCCAATTCGGCCGCCTCGGCGATATGGGCGGGGTTATAGTCGAGGCCCAGGACCGTCCAATCCGGATTGGCGGCCGCCAGGGTATTGGCCGTATAGCCCCGGCCGCAGCCGATATCGATCATGCACATGCGCGGCGCTGGGCGCCACTCCACCCCCATCAGGGCGCAGACCAGGGCCAAATTTCCCGGCGCAGGTGCTGCCTGAAAGGAGAAGGTATAAGGGCTATCGGCTGGGTAGCCGTGGCTCCAACTGGTCATTGCTGAAATCCTGAGATTATGGGGGCGTCGGCCGTAGCAGGGCATCGGCGGCGGGCCGTCGGCGTGGGGTGGATGTTCCCATCCAGGCCGTCAATCCAAGCTTGGCGCCGCCTTCGCCCAGTTTGGCAGCCGGCACCGCATCGGCCGCAAGGCGGGGGTTGAGCACGAAATCCTGCTCGGGCCCGACGAAGAGCCGGGTGAGGCCGCAGAGCCGCTCGAAGAGTGGCTGGCCGGGCAGCAGCCGCTCAAATGTCACAGCATCAACCGGGCCGAGGCGAATGATAAAGCGCGCCTGGCTGTCCCAGACCTGCGCGCCCAGCGCGGCATCCACGCCCAATTGGCTATGCGCCAGGCCGATGCGTGACTGTTCGGATGGCGGCAGGCGCAGCCAGCCACCGGCAAATTCCACAATCTCGACCTCAGAGCCGGCCTCCTCCGCCAGCATGGCGCGCAGCCGCTCGGCGCTGCGGGTGCGCGCGGCGAGATGGCCTGCATGGTAGCGCAGGCTGGGTGCTGGCACGGCTATGCGCTCGGCCAGCCCCGGTGTGGCCATGCCGATGGCCGCATCCAGCGCGCCCTCTGCCGCGAGAGGGGTCCTGGCGGGGCGGTATTTGGCCCCCGCGCGCACCCACATGCCAGTGAAGCGGCGGGCCAGCAGGTCGAAGAAGGCTTGCAGGGCGCGGTTGCGCCGGCGCAGCTCGCCACCGGCCGTGGCTGTATAGTGCCGCGGCAAGGTGCCGCCCGGGCCGATCAGGCCGAAGAGTGGCGAAGTGAGGCTGCCCGAGGCCGGGTCGGCGGCGGTGACCTCGGCCAGTGGCAGGCCGAGCCGGGTGGTGGTCGCATAGGGCAGGGTGACGGGATCACGGCCGCGGGCGATGACGAAGGCCGCCTGGTCGAGGTCAAAGCGCTCAGGATGGGCGAGCAGGGTCTGCATCGGGCTGGGGGCAGGGGGGCGCCCGGCTGCGACCGATGGAGGGGCAGGCGGAAGTGCTGCGGGATCGGCTAGCGGCCGCGCTGGCACATCTTGGGCTTCGTCACTCACAGGAGAACGCGCGTCCCGCTCCGTGGCGGCCAGGCGGCCACTGGTGTTGCAATGCCGCGCACCAGCGCCCGCGTCCGCACGAAGCCATTGACCGAGACCTGCAGCGCCAGGAAGCGCTCCAGCACCGCGCCTATCAGATAGAGGCCGGGCCGCCATGCCTGCGGGTCGAAGGTGAGGTTGATATCCAGGCCCCGTACGAAGACCCCCGGGCGCTGGCCCGGGATGCGGGCGATGCCGGGGGCGGATTGCACCGAGACGAGGCCGGCAATGGTGGCGCGACTTTCCGGCGTGTCGCGCAGATCATGCAGCCGCAGCATCTCGCGCAGCGCCACCGCAGCATTCTCCCCGCCCATGACGCCCAGATGGTTAAGCGCCAGATGTGAGACCAACCGCCAGGCACCGCGTTCGCCCAGGCGCGGGCGCAGTGTGGCTGTGGGGGCCGAGAGGCATTCTGCCTGCGCCGCGGGGCTTTCCGGGTCCGCCACCCGCAGCCGGGGCTGGCCGCCACCGAAAGGAAGTTGCTCTGGCAGGTCACGGTTGCAGCAGATGGCGTTGATGGTCAGCACGCCATCGGCGGGCGCATCAGGGTCAAAAGCGGCATCGCGCAGCATGAGCCGGGTTTGAGTGCCGGTCAGGGGCGATGCGGCGGGCCCGCGCAGGGCGAGCCATTGCATCGGCGCGGCATCCTCATCGGGGGCACCGTCACGGGCGAGGCGCTGAAAGGGCAAAACGGTACGGCGCGCGCCATCGGGCCGGCTTTCCCGCACGCTTTCGATGGAATGGATCTCGAGCGCCGCGGGGCGGCGGGCATCGGCAATCACCAGCCAGTCGGAGCGGGTGCCATCCATCGTGATGGGCTCGCAACGCTGGGGGAAGAGGTTGACGGCGGGGGTACAATGCAGCGCCAGCGTGTCCGCCGCCACGATGCGTTCCAACTGCGGCGCGGCCTGGTCGAGATAGATGAACAATTCCATCTTATTGGAGCGTTGCAGCAGGGTGCGCGCCTCGAGCCCATCGATGTCTATGTAAAGGAATTTTTCCGGGAAAGCGAAAAACTCCGTCAGCAGGCGATTGCCGTCAAAGGCGCGCCGCGGCCATGGCAATGCCGCCTCATTGCGCTCGAAGCCTGCCGCACGCAGGTGCTGCGGGCCGATCAATGTCGGTGCCGTATCCCCAGGGCCATCGGCCAGGGCAATGCCCAGGCAGGCGGTGGCCAGTAGGGCATGCAAACCGGTGGCTAGGAGGGGGCTGCCGCGCATATGCAGCCGCAGCCGGTCCAGCCCGGTCTCGGCGAAGGTGAGATCGGGCACCGCGGTGCGCAGCGAGATGCGCAGGCAGCAGGCGGCGCCCGCGGCGTGAGGATTGGCCGGGGCTGCGAGCGGCAGGCCGATGAGGCGCACGGCCTCGATCTCCACCGGCCACAGCGTGACATCATGGCAGGTGGCGTAGCGCAGGGGCTCGCCACGCACCGCTTCCGTCTCCAGCATTGTCCCGCGCGGTGCCAAGGCCGGGCCGCGCGATTCCGGCTTGGGGGCGAGGCGCACGGTCGTCATCGATGGCACCGGCGCCAGCAGATGCGGGCTGAGCAGTTCCAGCAATGCGTCGGTGATCTCGGGGAGTTCATCCTCCAGCCGCTGCTGGACGCGCCCGCCCAGAAAGGCCACGCCCTCCAGCAGGCGTTCGACATGGGGGTCATCCACCGTGCCATCGGTGGTGATGCGAAGCCGGCTTGCGACCTTGGGATAGGCCTCGGCGAATTCGCCGGCCATGCGGCGCAGGGCGGCGAGTTCGCGGTTGTAATAGGGGAGGAGGGATTCGCTCATCGCAGCATCAGGCCTGAGGGCAGATTGGCCGTTGCGGTGTTCAGGCAGGCGGCAAGGATGCGGGGGCGGGGGGTCATCATCCGCGCTCCGTCACCCGCACTTCGTGGCTTACCGCCTCGATCACGGTCTCAAAGCTGATCGGTTCAGGGATCGGGTCGGTGCGCAGCACGGCTTCGATCTTGAGGCGCAGAGTGCGGTCCAATTGCTCTCCCGCCTCCATGAGGGTGACGCGTACCGAGAGCAGCCGCGGCTCGAAGCGGCGGATGACGCGCTCCACATCCATTGCCAGTTCGGCGCGGCGATGGGCCTGGGCATAGGCACCCGAGGTGGCATCGGGAATACCATAGCCTGCCGGTGAGACCGTCAGTTCGGTTTCTCTCTCGGGCAGCGGCCAGCGGCGGCGGCGGGCGTTGAGCAAGGCCTCCAGGTCACGGCGCACCGCGGCGCGCAGCGTCTCGAGCGCAATAGCCGGCGTGGCCACCAGGTCACGCGGCGAAGAGGGGTCGGCATCGAGCAGCCGGTCGAGCAGCGGCAGGCGCACCCGCTGGCTGCTGCGCGCCGATCCCGACTGAAGACGCTGATCGCTCATCAGGAGGGGGTGAAGCGGATCGCGGCGAGGTCGCAAAGCGCCACCGCCTCCTCACCGATCAGGAAGAGCCGCTGGCCCTGCCCGCGCACCGGGGCGCCATCATCCTGCCATTCGGTGGCACGCCCCAGGCGGATGGGGTCGGGCAGGGCGGCGGCGCCGGGATAGATGGTGGGGATATAGACCACGCCCTCGGTGCCATCATTCAACTCGATGGTGGTGCGCCTCCAGGCGAGGTCGCGCGGGCGGCGCGGGGCGTCGAAATCCAAGGCGACGATGCGCTCCACCGGCACCAGGATGTGCTCACCATTGGTGGTCAGCACCTCGATCATCGGTGCCATCAGGTCATCGGCATCGCGGAAATCATCGAAGTCGATGGTGGTGCCATCGGCGAGGTCGGCCTGGCCGCCGCGCATCGGGCGGGCTGCCTCGGCGGCCTGGGCCTCGGCTGCGGCCTCTGCGGCGGCGCCAGCGCGGGCCAGCACGGCGGCGCGGATGGCGGCGGATTGTGCCGGGGTTGCGTCATCGGCGGAGAATTTCGGCGCGCGCCCCTCGCCCCAGACCTGCTGACGGATCACCTCGGCGCGCAGCAGCTTGCGGAACTCCAACACGGCCGGGGAGGGCTCATCAAGCACCACCGCATCGAGCATACGGTCCGCTCTTTCGGCATCGCCGGCGAAGAGCATGAATTCTGCCAGCATCCACCGCGCGCCGGAATCGCGCGGCGCGGCCTTTACCACCGCCTGGGCGGCTGCCACAGCCGCCGCCAAATCGCCTGCCTTAAATGCCTCACCCGCATCGGTCATGGAACTCTCCTTAGGTTATGCCGCCGTGCGTGAGGCGGCGAGGTCGGTGACGAGGCGGAAGGAAGCGCCCACCTCGTCGAGTTGATAATGCGGCTGCAGCATGATGGTGCAGCCAAAACTCCCCGGCCGGCCCGGGCGCTCACGAACTTCCACCCTCGCATCGCTGAGGGGGTATTTCGCAGCGGCCTCGCCGCCGCTGCCGGCGAGGCCGGTGATATGGCGATTGAGCCATTGTTGCAGGCGCAACTCCACTTCCGGTGCATCCATCGCGCTGCCCACCATGTCGCGGCCCATCAGCTTCACGATGTGGGCGAAGCGGCTGACGCAGAGCACGGAATTGAGATGGGCTGACATGCGTTGATTGGCATTGGCGAGATCGGCGGTCATTCGCGGTGGCTTGTGCATGCTGGGCACGGCGCCAAAGCTCGCCTCGGGGAGCGCTTCGAGCCCGCATAAGGCCACGATGCCGGCCTCGGAGGCCTCGCGCTCCTGGTCGTCGGTCAGGCTGAGTTCAAGCGGCGGGCGCGGCGGTGGGCCTGGCGGATCGGCCCGGAAACGCTCATGCGGCAAGGTATCGACCACGCCACCGGTCGCATCCCAACCCGTTTCGGCACCACGGATCTGCGCCGGCCAGCGATAGAGCGCGAAAGCGCGGGCGGCGACGGAGGCCAGGGAATAGACCGCCGTGGTCCAGACCCGCTGCTCGGGCTGGCCCGCATCCTCGCGGTAGCGGAAGCGGTCCGCCCGGCTGCCATCATCCTGCCAGGCCGCCCGGCCGAGGGTGCGGGGCAGCACCAGCGCCAGGAAGCGGGTGTCTTCACGCCCGGTTAGGCTGCGCCACCGTGCGCGTTCGGGTGTGCGCAGCAAGGCGGTCAGCGACAGTGTGGTATTGGCCTCGTGAAAACTGTTGATGCCCAGCAAGGCCGGCGAGGCGGGCAAGACGATGGGGCAGAAGGCTGCCGCACCCACCGCGGCCAATTGGTTGAGCACCGCCACATCATCAACGGGGTGCCCAGGGGCGGGGCCGGGGCGAATTTCGTAATCGCCGACGATCATGCCAAAGGGCTCGCCACCTGCGGTGCCGAACTCCTCCTCATAGATCATGCGAAACATATGAGATTGGTCGAATTCGGCCGCCCGTTCCAGGTCGCGCGACAATTCCTGCCAACGCATCACCAGCAGCCGCACCTTGACGAGACGGTCCTGCACGAAGCCATCGACCAGCCATAACAATCCCCGCCACGAACCCTCCAGCCGGCGCAGGCGATGGTGGTGCAAGATCGCATCGAGTTGGCGGGCGATGAGGGTATCGATGGCGGCGATGTCGCGGTCCATAGCCTCTTCTAGCACCTCGCGGCGATGGGTGGTTGTGGCTATGAAGGTGAGGGTCTCGCGGCCAAACCAGCGGCGCAGTATCTCCGCAGGTTCGGGTTCGACGATGAATTCCGCCATCTCGGCGGCCGGCGCGTCCTGGCTGAGAAATCTCCCAGCCAGGGCCGTGTCGCGCAGGCCGGCCGTTGGGTCCGGCCTTTGCATATTGGCGCTGTCAGGCCTTCTCAGGAATGCGCGCAACCATACGCATCGAGGTGGTCAGTTCCTCCATCTGCAGCCACGGGCGCATATAGGCCACCGCATTGTAGGAACCCGGACGCCCCGGGATCTCCTTCACCTCAACGCGGGCCTCGCGCAGCGGGTACTTGGCGCGGCTTTCCTGACCGGCACCCTCGATGGGGTTCACGTAATTCTGAATCCACCGGTTGAGCCATTGCTCAGTGTCGGTCGCCTCCATGAAGGAGCCGATTTTGTCGCGCGCCATGACCTTGAGGAAATGGGCAAAGCGGCTGGTGGCCATGATGTAGGGCAGCCGGGCGGAGATGGCGGCATTGGCCGTTGCATCCGGGCGATCATACTTCTTGGGCTTTTGGGTGGTCTGCGCGCCAAAGAAGACCGAGTAGTCGGTGTTCTTGTAGTGGCAGAGCGGCAGGAAGCCGTTATTGGAAAGTTCGGCCTCGCGGCGGTCGGTGATGCCGATCTCGGTCGGGCATTTCGCGTCCATGTCGCCATCATCGGAGGTGAAGACATGGGTGGGCAGGTTGGTCACCATTCCGCCGCCCTCAGCGCCGCGGATGGCGGTGCACCAGCCATATTGGGCGAAGGCATCCGTCAGGCGTGCCGCGTGCACATAGGCCGCGTTCATCCAGCAATACTCATTATGCTCCATCGCCTTGGCGGAGCCATCGGCGTTGAAGGGGGCCTCCTCATATTCGAACTCGTCGATCGGCTTGGTATTGGCACCATAGGGAAGGCGGGCAATGACGCGCGGCAGAACGAGGGTGACAAAGCGGCTGTCTTCGCTGTCGCGGAAGGAGCGCCACTTGGCGTATTCCTGGGTCTCGAAGATCTTGGTCAGATCGCGCGGCTTGGACAATTCGCGGTAGTCGGAGAAGCCAAACATGCCCGGGCCGGCGGCCGAGATAAAGGGCGCGAAGCCGGCTGCCGCGACGTTGGACATCAGCCGCAGCGTCTCGACATCGTCAGGGTGGTTGGTCCACTCGTAATCGCCGATCAGCGCGCCATAGGGCTCGCCGCCGGGGGTGCCGAACTCGTTCTCATAGATTTTTTTGAACAGGCCGGACTGGTCGAACTCGACAGCCTTGGTCAGGTCGCGGTTCAGCTCACGCTTGGAGGCCTGAAGCAGGCGAATCTTCAGGCTGCTGCCCGTTTCGCTGTTCATCACCAGGTGGTTCAGGCCACGCCAGGAGCCCTCGAGCTTGAGGAATTTCTCATCGTGGATGATCGCATTGAGCTGGTTGGACAGCTTCTTGTCGATCTCGGCAATGGCGCGGTTGAAGGTCTGGGTCAGGTTTTTGCTGTAGGTGACGGTGCCCTTGAGGGCCTCTTCCGTCAGCGCCTTGATCAGGTCCTGCGCGCGATCCTTCTCGGTCTGGCGGGTGGCGCCAATGACCTGGTCGAGAAAGGAGGCGCCGCCCTCTTCGGTGGTGGTTGCGGCCGCGCCGCCGGCAGCGGATTGTGAATCACTCATGGCTCAATCCTCCTTCTTGTCGAGGCCGAGCTGCTCGGAGAGGGATTTGAGCTTTGCCTCATCCTGCAGGACTTCATCGAGCAATTCTTCGAGCTTCTCGGAATTATCCACTTTGCTCATCAGGTCGCGCAGCTTGGCGCGGGTGTCCATCAGCGCCTTGAGTGCGGGGACCTGCTCCGCCACGCGCGCCGGCTCGAAATCATCCATGCTGCGGAACTTGAGGTTCAAAGCCATTTCGCTGCCGTCGCCGGCCAGGGTGTTCTCGACCTTCATGTTCAGGCCGGGGGCGACGCGGGCCATGACATCGTTGAAGTTGTCGCGATCGATCTGGGTGAATTTGCGCTCGGCGAGGGGCTTGAGCGGTTCGGACGGGTCACCGGCGAAATCACCCATGACACCCACGATGAAAGGCAGTTCGCGCTCGATGGCGGCGCCACCGGTTTCCACGTCATAGGTGATGTGGACACGGGGCTTGCGCACCCGATTGAGTTTGTCGTGAACGCTTGCCATTGAGGCCCCCTTGCGCACAAGGCGCGTTAAATTGCGGAGTTTCCGGTTACCGCAGGAACAAGAAACTTTGTAGCGCGAATTTAGACCTTAAAAATTTCGCCCGTCAACGCCCTAAACCGTTAATATTCTATGTCTATTCCTGCAGGGAAACGGGGCGGATACCGAGCGCTGTGAGCATGGCGCCGCGCGCCATCTCATCGCCCATGACCTCTTCGAGCAATTGTGGAAGGGTCATCCGGCCGCGACGAACCGCCTCTTCCAGTGTATAGGCCAAAAACGATTGAGGCTCGGTCTTTTTGAAAAACTCAGCCAGTTGTTCCAAGGTCCGCAGCGCCTGCTCGCGCCCTGCCGGATTGAACCCAGGCACCCCCGCCCCGGCCGCACCCTGCGCATCACCGGTGATGCCGGGGATGGCCTGACCGTCTGTCAGTTCCAGCGCTAAATCTTCGCCGCTGGCCGGATTGACACCGAGCAGCCGTGCCACCTCGATCATCCGGTCCAGCACTTCGGCCACGCGTCGAGAGGGGGGGCTGTCATAGCCAAAGCGTTGATCGAGTTGGGTTTGGAACAGGCCCCAGGCCTCGCGCGCATCAATAGCGGCAGCGGCCATATTTTTTAGGCCTGACGGGTCGAACTTGGCCTCGTTCTCCACCGTCTCCAGCGGCAGCACGCCCTGGGAGAAACGCTGCTCCCGCCGGGCCTCATCGGCGAGCCCCGAGGTCTCGGAGGAAGCCTCATACTGATAGAGGCTGAGATACTCACCAGAAGGACGGCGGAACAGGGGCGTGCGACGCAGGGTTTGCATCACCGTGCCGTCATTATCGCTGCCCGAGAGCCCGCCAAGCGGTGCCGATCGGCCATCCAGCCCATCCTCATCCGGCTGTGGGAAGCCCTGATCCCAGAAATTCTCCAAAAGCCCGGTCAATAAACGTGCCCCGGCGGCAAGGCCGGCCAGCCCCGCCTGGCGGACCAGCGCCTCAGTCAGCCATGCCGCAATCTCGAAATCCTTCGAATGGCTCTCAATGGCCGTGGTGGCCAGGCTGCGCACCTGACGCCAGGCCTCGGCCAAGCCGCCCTCATCCGCACCCTGGCTGTCGCGCGCGCGCTCCTCGGCGCGGGCCTCGGCGCGGGCATCGCGGAGCTTTTGGTAGATGGAGCTTGGCGAGTAATCTTGCCGCAGATCACTGCCTGCGCCGTCACCAACATCGAGCGGGGTGAGCATCGCGGATAAGTTGAGGATATCATTACTCATTGGCGCTGTCCCCTTGCCTGGATGCGTCATGTCAGCTTTGGGAGCATCCTAAACCAGCAATCCGTCGGTTTGATATCCCGCTACGCGATAATTTAACGGTTTTATAGCAAGTTGAGTGGTGGACAGCGGGAAAGCTCCCGCCTTATTCTGCGCGCGGTGCGAATGGTTGTGGGTAATTACGCTGCCTGCGACGCTGCGACAGGGAGTTTGTAGTTATGAGCGCAATCGATTTGAAGGCATTAATATCGAGATTGACCGATCTTGGCAAGCGGCAGTTGGAGGCCGCAGCCGGCCTCACCCTCTCGCGCAGCCACTATAATGTCGAGATCGAGCATGTCCTGGTCAAGCTGATCGAGACGCCGGGCTCCGATGTTTCGCTGATCCTCAAGCAATCCGGCGTGGATGCGGGGCGGGTCCTGGCCGAGTTGACGCGTGCGCTGGACAAGATGCGCACTGGCAATGCCCGTGCCCCCGCCTTGTCGCCCGACATCGTCACCTGGCTGCGCGAGGCCTGGTTGATTGCGAGCCTGGAGGCGAATCAGGGCAAGATGCGCACGGGCCACCTCATGGCGGCCCTTTTGAGCGACGAGGCGCTGGCGCGTTCGATGCGCGACAGCTCGCCCAGCCTCTTCGCCATTCCCTCCGATGCGCTGCGCAAAAACCTCGAAACGCTGACCCGCGGCTCCGATGAGGAAGCCCAGGCTGCCATTGCCGTGCCGCCCGGCGGCGGCACGGCTGGCGCCGATGGCGCGGCTCCAAAGGCCGGTGGCCCGCTGGAGCAGTTCTGCACCGATCTCACCGCCAGCGCCAAGGCGGGCAAGATCGACCCCATTCTCGGCCGCGACAGTGAAATCCGGCAGATGGTCGATATTCTGACCCGCCGCCGGCAGAATAACCCGATCCTCACCGGCGAGGCCGGCGTGGGCAAGACGGCTGTGGTGGAGGGCCTCGCCCTTCGCATTGCCGAGGGCGATGTGCCCGATGCGCTGAAGAATGTCCGCCTGATGTCGCTCGATCTGGGCATGCTGCAGGCCGGCGCCAGCGTGAAGGGTGAGTTCGAAAACCGCCTCAAGGGCGTGATTGACGGGGCCAAATCCAGCCCGCAGCCGGTCATCATGTTTATCGACGAAGCCCATACCCTGATCGGCGCTGGCGGCGCTGCCGGGCAGAATGATGCTGCAAACCTTCTGAAGCCGGCGCTTGCGCGTGGCGAGATGCGCTGCGTGGCCGCCACCACCTGGGCGGAATACAAGAAGTATTTCGAGAAGGATGCTGCCCTTACCCGCCGCTTTCAGGTGGTGAAGGTGGAAGAGCCCTCGCTGCCGCTGGCCAATGCCATGCTGCGCGGCCTGGTTGCGACGCTGGAGAAGCATCACAAGGTGCGCATTCTCGATGAGGCGGTGACCGAGACGGTGCGGCTTTCCGCCCGCTACATCCCCGCCCGGCAATTGCCCGATAAGGGCGTCTCGCTGCTCGATACCGCCTGTGCGCGAGTCTCGATGAGCCAGGCCTCTATCCCGGCGCCGATTGAGGATTGCACCCGCCGGCTCAGCCTGATCGCCACTGAATTGAAGGCGATTGGCCGTGAGGTCGCCACCGGTGGTGACCATGAAAAGCGCAACGCAGCGCTCAATGCCGAGGCTGTCGAGGTGGAGGCCCGCCTCGCCGCGCTCAATGAACGCTGGGAGAAGGAAAAGGCGCTGGTCGAACAGATCCGCACCCTGCGTGAGACGTTGGAGGAACCCGAGGAGGGCGCTGACACCGTCACCGCCCTTGCGCAATTGACCCAGGCCAGTGCTGACCTCGCGGCCCTGCAAGGCGAGAACCCGCTGGTCCATCCGGTGGTGGATGGCAATGCCGTGGCCGAGGTGGTGGAAACCTGGACCGGCATCCCTCTGGGCCGCATGGCCGGCGACGAATTGCAGGCGGTGATGAGCCTGCAGGAGCGTCTGCAAGAGCGCGTCGTGGGCCAGAACCACGCGCTGGCCGCCATTGCTCAGGCCATTCGCACCAACCGTGCGGGGCTGGCTGATCCGCGCAAGCCCATCGGCGTCTTCTTCATGGCCGGCACCTCGGGCACTGGTAAGACCGAGACGGCACTGGCGGTGGCGGATCTGCTCTATGGCGGTGAGCAAAATCTCACCACCATCAATATGAGCGAGTTCAAGGAAGAGCATAAGGTGGCCACCCTGATGGGCGCGCCGCCGGGCTATGTGGGCTATGGCGAGGGTGGTGTGCTGACCGAGGCGGTGCGCCGCCGGCCCTATTCCGTCATTCTGCTCGACGAAATGGAAAAGGCCCATCCGGGTGTGCAGGACGTGTTCTACCAGGTCTTCGACAAGGGGAACATGAAGGATGGTGAAGGCCGCGATATCGACTTCAAGAACACCGTCATTATCATGACGAGCAATGCTGGCACCGATACCATTGCCAAGCTCTGCGCTGACCCGGAGACGATGCCCGAGCCTGAGGCTTTGACCGAGGCGCTGCGGCCGGATTTGCTGAAGGTGTTCAAGCCGGCCTTCCTGGGCCGTTGCAATGTGGTGATCTACTATCCGCTCGCCGACCATGTTCTGAAAATGATCTGTGGTCTCAAGATGAAGAGCATAGGCAAGCGCGTGCGTGAGGCCTATGATGTGGCCTTCGTGGTTGATCCGGCGGTGACTGATGCCATCGTTGAACGCTGCCGCGAGGTGGAGAGCGGCGCACGCAATATCGAGAATATTCTCAATCGTACCCTATTGCCGGAATTGTCAGCGCATATCCTTGGCCGTCTGGCCGAGGGTGGCGAGATCACCCGCGTGACCGTCGGATTGGCCGATGATGGCGGTTTCACCTACGCGCTGGATTGACAGGTTTTCTGCCCTCCGCAGGCGGCGCAAGGCCGGCTGCGGCGGGTTGGATACAAATGGACGGCGGAACTGTTCCGCCATCCCATCACCGTCCAGGATGCCTGCCGCGGCGCCGGGATTGGATTGGACCGCGGCTTAAGGATTGCGAATCATGGCTCTTTTTATGAAGTACGGCACGCTGAAGGGTGAAGTCACCCAGCAGACTCACAAGGAGTGGATCGAGATCAACTCCTTCCAGTGGGGCGTTGGTCGTGGCATCGGCTCGGGCGTGGGCGGTGGTTCGCTGCGTGAAGCAACGTCGCCGAGCGTCAGCGAGATCACCATTACCAAGGTGATGGACATCGCCTCGCCCTTGATCCTCAAGGAGGCTTTTGGTGGCAAGGCCGTCGAGGTCAAGATTGAGATAACTCAGACTGATAATAGTGGTGTGCATGTTTCTTTCCAGAAATATGTGCTGACCAATACGCTGATCTCTGGTTACAGCCTTTCCAGCGGCGGTGATCGTCCTTCGGAAAGCATCAGCTTGAATTTCACTAAGGTCGATAGCGAATACATGAACATTGATGATCAGTTTGCATCCAAGACCACGGGTCACGTGGTGTTCGACATTGCGCTGTCGAAGCTGAGCTGAGCGACTTATATCCCGGCGGGCAGATTGTCCGCCGGGGCTGCTTTCTCGATAGCTACCTCTTGCATGCGTCTGGTAAAGATTGACGCGCTTTGCGAAGCAGCCGCGCAACGAAGGCACCACAATTATTCAATACGGGTTCTTTGCGCTGCGGAACGCTAGAACGTCCTGGGCCGCTCTTTCAGTTGGGCGGATAGCGACGGCACTGAGCCCAATCCTTATCGCAGATGCTGTGCTGGGCCATTCTTTCCGCCGAGAGTGACGTGCGTTATTCTCAGTCGCTAGGCTAATGAATCGGCACAATTCAGCGGCTCCATCACCTAAAAATATGCTGATGCAATTTGTAGAAGGGCAGGCTGCTTATTTTTCTGTTACGCGTCGCCGCAAAGGCGTTTATGGAGGCTGAGGGTAACCGAATTATGCGCCAAGCGTTTCTCGCCATCGGCCTTGCTTTGTTACTTTGCGCCTGCCGGTCCACCACGCCCGATAATGATCACATAGCCCCGATCATCCCTGCCACAGGACCATTCGTGCCCGTGAATGCCGTGGCCGCTCAGCGACTAGCCGAACCCCCATTGATCGACCGCCAACCCAGCCGCCCGCGCCAGCCGGATATGTTCACCAATGAACCGGCCGAGGAGCTGAGTGACCTGCTACCCCGCCAGCCCCGCTTGCCTATTGCGGGCTTCACAACCGTCAATGAAACGCCGGCCACCACCATCCCCATCGGTGCGGATACCGCCTCTTATGGCATGGCCCGGCAAATGCTGCGCATGGGGCGATGGCCGGCGGCGGCGGCGGTAAGGCCCGAGGAATTCCTCAACGCCTTCGCGTTTGATTATCCACGCGCCCGCCGCGCACAGCCATTGGAGCCTTTTGTCGCCATGGTGCCCGCACCATGGGACGCCACGCGGCGGCTGCTGCATGTTGGCATCCGCGCGCTGGACGCACCGCGCGGCGTGCGCCCACCCCTCAACCTCACCTTCGTGCTCGACGCCTCCGCCTCCATGTTTGCTGCCGAGCGGCTGCCGATTGTGATCGAGGGCATCCGCGCACTCATCCCACGCATGAACCAGCGCGACCGTCTATCCATTATTACCTATTCCCCTGGCACCAGAACCCTGCTTGACCAGATGCGTGGTGACCGGCGCGTCTTCATCGAGGCCGCATTGGCTGAACTTCGCCCCGGCGTGGCGGAACCCGCGGGGAGTGGCATCGATGCCGCCTATGCCGCCGCCGGCCGGGCGCTCGATACCGCCGCTCTGAACCGGGTGATTTTGGTCACCGATGGTGATTTCAACCTTGGGGCTGCCAATACCCAGGCGTTGGAGGCGCTGGTGAAGAGGCAGCGCGAGCGCGGCATCAGGCTGAGCACCATCACCGTGGGCCTTGATGCGCCGGCCGATACCACGATGCGTGCCCTGGCCCATGCCGGCGGTGGGCTGCATGGCTTCGCCGCCGATGCCGCCGGCTTTCAGCAATTGGTCAATGACGACATTGAGCGCGGGCGGGCGATTGTGGTGCAGGCTCTTCGCCTGGAGGTGGAGTTCAATATTGACCGTGTGCAGGAATATCGCCTCATCGGCTTTACCAGCCGCCGTCTGAGCCAGGCGGATTTTGCGGCTGATCGTCTGGGCGCGGGTGAGATACCAGCCGGGCGAGCCATCACTGCAATCTTTGAATTGGCAGCGCCTGTGAGCGGCTTCAGGAGCTATTCCACCCGCGCCATGATGGCGAGCGCCGATTACGCGACCCTGCGCATCCGCCATACACCGCCCGATGGTGGCTCCAGCCGCCTGATCCAACGCGTGGTCGTCGAGCGCGATTGGCGGGCAAACCTGACCGCCGCCTCGCCGGAGACGCGCTTTGGCGTCAGTGTTGCCGGTTTTGCCCTCATGCTGGGCCAGGCAGCGAGCATTGACTGGCCCTACGCGGCGATTGAGGAGGCTGCCGCGCAGGGGATAGGCGATGACCCGGATGGCAAGCGGGCGGATTTCCTCACCGTCGTGCATGCCGCAGGCGAGTTGCAGCTTCTCAGGCCCAGAGGCGCGCCCGCGCCGGCCAGGCCGTAAAGGGTTTGCCAGCCCTGCAGCGTCGCAAGGGTTGAAACAGAAAGCGATGCTTTGAGGGCCCGCCCCATGGGGCTCAGGCGGGTGTTGGAATGCTGGCATCTCTGCGGCTATGGCGCGCCTGTCGAGAGGCGGCCTTGCTTCATCGCGGGGCATGCAGTTCCATCGGGGCTTGCCGCCTTGGCCGATCCGGGCAATTTCTGTCCTCAACATTACCGTCAGGCAAGTCTGACGACCTCGACCGAGGCAGCCAAGGAGCCCTGCATCCATGACGCGATTGATCGTGGCTTTCTTCTGCTCGGGCTTTGCCGCCTTGCCCTGCCAGATCATCTGGCAACGTATGCTGGGCGTCTTCGCTGGCTCCGACACGGTCTCGGCCGCCTTGGTCGTGGGAGCATTCCTGGCGGGGCTTGGCCTGGGCTCCATCATCGGCGCGCGCCTGGCGGACCGGCTTTCGGCGCATAGGGCCCTGCTTGGCTTTGCGCTATGCGAGGCGGGGGTGGCGGTTTGCGCGCTGTTCTCGAAGTTCTTTCTCTATGATGTCATCGCGATTGGCCTTGCGGATGTTGTGGAGCAACCTGCCGCGATCTTCGCACTCTGCTTTGCTGGCCTTGTGGTTCCGACAACCCTGATGGGCGCCTCCCTCCCTTTGCTGGCCCGGGCGGTTGCAACCGATCTGGCAAGCCTCGCCAGCCGCATTGGCACGCTTTACAGTCTGAACACCCTGGGCGCGGGCTTGGGCGCGCTGATCGGTGGCTGGTTCATCATCGGCAGCTTGGGTTTTGTCACGGCACTCATCGTCGCGGCAGGGCTGGACCTTCTGGCCGCGGGCCTGGCGCTGAGTTTGTTGCCTGGGCTTTCACGTGAACCACCAGCAGCCCCCAGCCCCGGCGCCGCTCCGGCGGCAGAGCCTTTCGGCGGCATGGCCCTTTGGTGCCTGCTGGTGTTTCTCTCAGGCTATGTGATCGTCGCTCTGGAGATCATCTGGGTCCGCATGCTGGGCCAGGTGGGCCAGTACCACGCCTATCTCTTCCCGACTGTGCTGGGCGTCTTTCTGCTGGCTGATGGGCTTGGCATGTCGCTCGCCGCGCGCATGGTGCGCCGCATGGCCGATCCGCGCCCGGCCTTTTTCCTGACGCAGGGGAGTGGCTTCGTATTGGGGGTGGCGCTGCTCGGCCTGCTGTGGTGGATCATGGGAGTGCCGGCATTCAGCGATGTGATGGCGGTGGATTTTGACCGCTTCGGGCCGTTCCATATGACCATCTCGACGCTGATCATCGTGGCAGTTGTCGCCCCACCGGCCTTCATCATCGGCATGACCTTTCCCTTCGTGCAGCGCGCCGTGCAACAGGACCTCGCCAGCGTCGGCGCGCGGGTCGGTTGGGTGCAACTGGCCAATATTTTGGGCAATGCCGCCGGCTCCATCGTGACGGGGCTGCTGAGTTTTCACCTCTTCGGCATCATGGGCACGCTAGTATTGCTCGCCGTTCTCTCACTGGTGCTGCTGGGCTTTTGGGTTATGCCGGCACGGGCTTCGCGGCCGGCCACATTGGCGCTAGCCGGGATCACAGCGGCGATCGCAATTTCCGTGCCGAGCAATGAGCGCTTCTGGTCGCGCATGCATGGCCTGCCGGCCGGTTCCGCATATGCCTGGGGCGAAGACCGCTCAGGCGTCGCCTTCTGGCGTGAGCGCGGCGAGGGCGAGGGGCGCGCGCCAGGGCGCTTCTTCATCATGGGGCACGGCCAGGGCTTCGTGCCGTTCCTCGATACGCATATCTTACTTGGCATGCTGGGGCCGCTCATTCACCGTAACCCTCAGCGGGTGCTGACCATTGGTGTCGGCTCCGGCGGCACGCCCTATGGTGCCACGGTCAACCCCGCCACGCGTGAGATCCGCGCCATTGAGTTGATACGGCCCGTGCTGGACGTTTTGGGGGATATAGCGCGGGAACGGCCCGAATCGGGTGTGGCCGCTCTCGTCGCGGACCGTCGCGTCAGCCTGGAATATGGCGACGGCAGGCGCGCATTGACGCGCGGCGAAGGCCTGTATGACGTGATCGAGGCTGATGCGATTCGCCCGCAATCCTCCCATTCGGGGATGCTCTACAGCGCCGAGTTCCTGGAGCAGTTGCGCGCGCGCCTCGCACCTGGGGGCCTGTATGTGCAATGGGCGCCGAGCTGGCGCGTGGTGGATACTTTCGCCGCCGCCTTCCCCCATGTGGCGCTGCTGCGGCCGGTGAATGTGCTGGTCGGCAGCGACAGCCCAATTCCGCTCGATCAGGCGGCATTGCTCGCAGCGTTGCGTCAGCCCGGGATCATCGGATTCGTGCGGCGCGGTAATCCGCTTGAGTCGGACCTGACCAAGCTGGTCGATGGCGAGATCACGCTCTGGACCCCCGCGACGGCGCGCGTGGAGGCGCCGCTGAGCGACCTCTTCCCGCGCGATGAATTCTTCCTGAACCAGATTCATCTTGGCACCAGCGCGCCGCGGCGTTGATCCAACGGCCTCTCTCGGGGGCTGCGGTCGGTGGAACAGCCTGCGATTATGCTCCTTCCGCCGCTCTGCCACATGCGTGATGCGCCGCATGTGCCCGATCATGTCAGCCATAGGCTGCATGTGGCCGAACTCGCGCGCTCGCACGCTTGCCATACGACAGCGGATCGTGTTTACTTCTCAAGTTATTTTAAAGCCTTACCCCTTCGACCTTAGTGGCCACTCAGCGCGGCTTGGCTGCAATTTTGGGCCGGGATTGGGTGGTGGCTGCTGCGTTTGGAAGGGTTGGTCATGGCGAATAGCGGCGCGTTCACGAGCAGTAAGCATTGGAATGACGTAAACGAGGGTTTACGCGCTGCAAACGCCGGTCAACTGGTCAATCGGATCCGCGCGGCGATGGCCGCTCTCGATGAATCGACGGCGAATGACTACGTCCGAGTGCTAAATATCGACAGCAACTTTGGTGTGATGCCGGGCAGTAAGGGGCACCGAGACCGTGTCCGAGCCGCGCTGTTGATCAAGCTGCTTATCGGTCCGCTGTACATAGCATATAAATCATATAGTTATGGGCCGTACATCTACCCAGTCCACAAATTAGTCCACAGGTTGATTCTTGGTTGGGGCGGCTGGAGAGCGGTTTAAGGCTAGAGTTGGGTGCGCGCTGGCGCAATATGGTGAAGGTCTCATACCGCCCGCTGTGTAGCTTCGATACCGGCCGGAGGGGGCTTGGCGATGTTCCCTGGTGGACGCACCCACCCGCGCGCCAAGCTAGCCTCTCAAAGCGGCCACAGGGCGGCGCAGTGGCAGCCCCCATCATTGCCGTGCCTGCACCACGCCGGCACGTCCGTCACAACCACCACACCGGCCCTCGCTTGGGCCATGGGGCTGCTGATAGGCGTGGCCCTTTCCTTCCCCGCCGAAATGAAAAATCGGTTTCTTGCCGGGGGGCTCCAATTTCCTGGTTCTCAAGCATAAAAAATCCTGCCAGTCTCAGTTTCTTAAAAAGTACCGTTTATCCTCTAGATCCTGAAGGGTAGACCATGCTCGAAGACGAAAAGCTGCCCCTGCCGCAGAAGTTCAGCAGGACTTGGCAAAGGCCAGTGATGCCAAGGCTAAAACCTCCGGCGCAGCCAACGCCAGCGATGAACTATCCGAGGACGATGTCGAGGCGGTGGCAGGGGGAAGGGGATCAATCGTGATTTCTAATATACACCCAGATCTCTTCTGAGATTTTAACCTGTGCCTGAGAACACCCAGACTTAACCCAAAGCCTCATATCGTGGCACCGGCGCGAGGTGCGTATCAACCGGAAGGGGTGCAGTTACCTGAAGCGACACGCTTGAGAAAAAAATCTATCCATTTCTTTCGCGACTAAATAAAAATTGAGAAGGAATACCAAGAAATGCTTACAGTTTATGATGCCGCTGTGGCCTGCAACAAGATTTATTCTTCTGATCCTACTGGAGGATTTCAGGGCATAGACGCCAACGACGGTTCTCGGGTACGGGAGTGGACTCGAGTGATGCGTAAACGATCGGTTGATGATGGCGAAGGTAAGGCTGACGCGTATTGGGTCTACCGAAAGGGTGATGATGTTCTTTTTGTCATCCGTGGATCTGACCGAGGAAGTGATTGGACAGCAAACAACGCAAGAATCGGCGTTAACGTGACTCCCGTAAAGGCAACTGACGCCTTTAAATCGTTCACGCTTTGGGCAAAGGCGATGCAGGGACCAAAATGTAATTATTATATTACTGGTCATTCTTTAGGTGGTGGCCTGGCGCAACTAATTGGGTACTATACAGGTACTCCATTTATTGCATTCAACCCGCCGCCGATGCGCAACAGCTTGACCGGCTGGCTTACGATGAGACCAACAGGAGCCAAGGATCCGGCAGTTAAGTCGTGGGAATTTGATAAGGGCTGCGTTTTTAGGGGCAGCAGGGATGCCGTCAGTTCTCTGCCTGGCAAGTTTATAGGTAAAAGTTGGATGCTTCCGATCGGTGGGAGTGTTTTTCAAAGTGGCCTTGGTGTGGTTGATGGGCACTCAATGACAAGAATTATTGAGGCGATAGAAAACAATTCAGTTAGTGGTATAAGTAAAAATGCTCCTCTATCGACATATTGGGGGAAGGCAGTTGATTGAATTCTAATTTAGTATGATTGTGTTATCGTAATATTGAGGCGGGAGGTATGACGGTTATATTTGCCCGTCTCTTTGGTTATGGTGCGGTGATTTTATATCGTAAATTTAAAGGGATATTGGCAATTTATAATTAATTTGAGTAATACGTTTTCGTTCTGACTATGCAGTCGAGGGGCGGGGATATTCTGTGTTTGAGAAAGCATACCATGTCCCGAGTAATTATTATCGGCGTCATTATTATGTTGAATGGCTGTGCATCCACCACGCCCGACAATGATCACATAGCGGACATCATCCCTGTCAGCGGACCATTCGTGCCGGTGAACGCAGTGGCGGTCCGCAGGGTGGCAGACCGACCATTGGTTGACGGCCAACCCAGCCGCCCCCGCCAGCCGAATATGTTCACCAACGGCAGTGGCTGGCGCTCCAAGCCCCGCGGGTATGTAAGGTTAGATCCGCCTAAGCCCCCCCTTGGCAACCCGGCAGACCCCTTGGCCAAGGCGCGACAGATGCACGAACTCAACTTCCGGTGGGGAGGGTTGGACTGGGTACCGCGTCGTGGCAGCGACGTCGAATTTTGTACGGCGCCTTATGGCCGAGGGCCTCGTCCTAAGACGCCTCTGCACAAGCAAGACGTTTCCGAATTGCTAAAGGCGCTGAGCGAGACGGTTCCTCGCCAAACCTTCATGCAAAAACTGCTGTGGAAACTGGGCTGGTAGACCGGCCGCGAGTGCCCGGCGCAGGTGCTCAAGCAGTTCGACCTTTCATTTTCTGACAGATCAAAATCGTTGCAGGTTTC
>NZ_JBBARU010000051.1:0-24965 GCF_040399605.1 Rhodovarius sp.
AATCAACCCTCCGTCCGCGCCGCAAGCTTTTTAATAGGTCCTGAGCCTAGCCCAGGTTGTGTTCACATGCGCTCACACCGCGTGGTCTAGCGGCTGTTGAGAGGATGATTCAGCGTTTACGGCGACTCCGCCTCGACGCATCATGCTCTGGTGCAGGCTGCCAGTCTCGCGCCACGATAAAAAACGGAGGAAATACCATGGCCATTTCACGCCGCAGCGCGCTGTCGCTGCTGCCGCCGCTGCTCGCCGCCCCCGGCCTTGGCCGCGCTGCCGGTTTTCCGGAGCGGCCCATTCGCATCGTGGTGCCCTATGCCGCGGGCGGCAATTCCGATGTGGTAACGCGCATCCTGGCTGTGCCCTTTGGCGAGGTACTGAGCCAGGCTGTGGTGGTGGAAAACCGCCCCGGTGCCGGTGGTAGCGTGGCGGCCACGCAAATGGCCCGGATTCGCCCCGATGGCTATAATCTCATGATCGGCAGCAATGGGCCGATGACGGTGAACCCGGCCATCCAGCCCAATCCGGGCTATGACGCGCTGCGCGATTTCGCCCCCATTGGGTTGATTTGCCGGACCGCGCTTACGGTCACCGTCAAGCAGGGCCTGCCGGTGCGCAGCCTCGCGGAATTTGTCGCCCTGGCGCGGCAGCGGCCTGGCCAGGTGACGGTGGGCACCTCTGGCGTGGGCAGCATTGGGCATTTGGGCCTGGCCAGCTTTGCCGCCCTGATCGGCGCCACGCTGCAGCATGTGCCCTATCCGAGTGGTGGGCAGATCCTGCCTGATCTGGTGGCGGGCAATGTTGATGCCGCCATCACCGAGATCAGCACCGCCTTGCCGCTGCATCGTGCCGGCCAGGCGCGGATTCTGGCGCTGGGCAGCACCACCCGCTCCGAACTTGCCGCCGATATCCCCACGGCCGAAGAAGCCGGCGTGGCGGGCTGGCGTGAGGCGGCTTTTGTTGGCCTCGTGATTCCGGCCAATCCGCCGCCCGAGGTGCAGGCTGTACTGGCCAGAGCCTTTGCGGCCGCGGTGGCGCGGCCGGAGACAAGGCGGCGGCTGATCGATAGCGGCAGCGAGGTCGCCTCTACTGCCGAGGCCACGCCTGCAGGCTTTAGCGGTTTTCTGGTCGATGAGACGGCGCGCACCCGCGCCGCTGCGGTTCGCGCTGGGCTGCGGAATAGCCCATGAAGATTATCGACGCGCAAATCCATATCTGGGGCCAGGGCAAGCCCTCTGGCCTGCATCGCCAGGTGCCGGTCTTCACCGCTGAAGAGGTGCTGGCCGAGATGGATGCGGCGGGGGTGGATGCGGCGCTGATTCATCCGCCCGCGAGCTGGGACCCTGATTCCAACGCCCTGGCCATTGCGGCGGCAGCCCGCTACCCGAAGCGCTTTGCCGTTATGGGGCAATTCCCTCCCGAGCGGGTGGAGAACCGGCCTCTGATTCAGGGCTGGCGCAACCAACCCGGCACGGTGGGGCTGCGCTGGCCTTTGATCGCGGCCGAGCAGCAGGCCTGGCTGCGCGATGGCACGCTGGATTGGCTCTGGCCCGAAGCCGAGCGCGAGGGGCTGCCGATTGCCATGATGGGTGGCCTTTTTCTTGATGATTTCCGCCGCATTGCCGAGGCGCATCCGGGCCTCAAGCTTATCCTCGACCATTGCGGTCTGGTGCGCACCGGCCAGGATGAGGCCGCCTTCGCCCAGCTCGATACTTTGCTGGCCCTGGCGCGGCTGCCCAATGTGGCGGTGAAGGCAACCGGCGCGCCGCATTACTCCACCCAGGGCTATCCCTATCGCAATTTGCATGACGGCTTGCAGCGCATTTTCGACGCCTTCGGGCCCGAGCGGTTTTTCTGGGGCACCGACATCACCCGCATGCCCTGCAGCTACCGCCAATGCGTGACTTTCTTCACTGAGGAACTGCCCTGGCTGGGTGGGCGCGAGTTGGAATGGGTGATGGGGCGTGGTCTCTGCCAATGGGTCGGTTGGGATTATGATTTTGGCTGAGGGCGCGGGCCTCAAATAAGTTGTGCGGCAATGGCGGCGAAGGGGCAGGGATGCCTCATGCCGCTGCGGGCAGATTGCCTGAGCGGATCAAAGACGCCGCGCGGGCCGCGGCCGCCTGCCAATCCGCCCCGCCATCCGGGCAGCGCACCAGCCGCACAGAGGGGTACCAGATCGTATCATCCCTGGCCGGTTGCCAGCGCCAATCCGCGTGGCGGCCATGGGTCAACATCAAAGCGGGCCTGCCCAATGCGCCGGCCAGATGCAGCACGGCGGTATCCACCGTCACCACCAGATCAAGTGCGGTGATGGCAGCGGCCGTATCAAGGAACCAATCAGCCGTATTATCCATCTCCTGGCCCAGGCGGTCCAGCGCGAAGGGGGCCTGGGCTTCCTCGCCCGGTCCCTTTTGCAGCGCAAAAAGCCGCACGCCGGGCAAAGCCGCGATGGGGGCGAACACCGAAAGCGGCACGGACCGATTGCGATCAACCGGTGCCTTAGGGTTGCCTTGCCAGACGATGCCAATGCGAAAACCATGGGTGCCGATCCGTGCCCGCCAGCGCGCCACACGTTCAAGATCGGCGCTGAGATAGGGAATTGGCCCCTGATGTTCCTGCGGCAGCAACCCCAGCGCGCGGGGCAGATTGAGCAAGGGAAGCCACGATGTCACCCCTTGCACCCGCCCCGATGTGCCAGAGGCGTGCAGATCAATCCCCTCCATCAGGGGTGCGAGCAGCTTGTGCACCCGTGCATCCAGCACCGCATGCACCCGCACGCCACGGTCGCGGAGCATGGGCAGGAAGCGGGCGAATTGAATGGTATCGCCCAGCCCTTGTTCGCCCATCACCAAAAGCGCCTTTGGCCATGCACCACCGCGCCAGAAGGGGATGGGTTCCGGCCCTGTCGGACCGCGGCGCATGACCTTGACGAAATGCTCCGGCATCAAGGCGAAGCGCACCTCATAGGCCTCCCAGGCCTCTTGCCAAAGCCCGGCGTTAAAGAGCGCACGCGCCAGCACCACCCTAGCCTTCAGGTTTTCGGGCTGTAGCTGGGATAAGGCGCGCGCTCCTGCGACGGCCTGGGTGAGGCGCCCCGCCTGGCGCGCTTCCTCAAGCAATCTCAGAAGCGGGGTGATATCAGGCGTTTGCGCCATGGCGATGCCCCGGCCCGGCTGTTGAAGTGCGGCGCGGGTAGAGCCGCTCTTCAGGCGCTGAGATCAGCGGTCAGCGTGGCGGTGCCGTTCGCGCCCCCTGCGACGCCATCCAGTGCTTCCCAGGAGAGTTCATCGGGGGATAGCGCTTCGGTTGGTGCAGGCTGGGCCTGGTTTTCTTGCGCCGCTTTGTGCTCGGCGCCGGCGGTGGGGAGATTTTCGTTCTTGATCGGCATGTTCAAACCTTCAGGGATTTCGGTAGGAGCGCAGCCTCGCCTAAAAATGACGTCGTCTTTGCTGGTGGGATTTGTGAGGCAAAAAACGAATACGGTATAGCCCCGACACTGGTGTCTCGATTTGGCGGGAGCCACACGGGGTCAGCACCGTAACGGCCATGGCCGTCTGGCGCAGCCTTCGACGGCTTTAGCGCAATTCAAATGTATCGGTGAGCAAGGCGTTGCAGTCGTAAATGATCTGTATATAGTAATTTTTATATTACGTTCTGATATAAAAAATATCCGACCGTATACCAAAACAAATTGTGCGAAAGAATTAAAGCCACGGGTTCAGGCTACGAAATCGCCTATACTGGCAATCTGGGCAAGGATCTGACCGGTAAATTGGTGGTCTATTTGGATGCCGATCCCAATCCAATGACTGCTGAGGCATGGGCGACCTATGTTCCGCCAGCTGGGTATAGTTTGAACACGCCGCGCACAACTTGCTTTGATGTACTGGACCTGCTGGGCAACCCGGATGTTCCGGCGGGGCAATACACGCCTCTCACAACCTCTGATGGTTATACATGGATCAGCGTGGCCGCTTTGGCCCGAAGCGTTTATCCGTATCTGCCGCTCACGGTGGATGGGGTTACGCTGTCACCGCAGCAAATAGCCTATTCGCTTTCGACCCCACCCCCGGGGGTTATTATTGTGGATAGTAACAATAAAAACCATTCCAATACCCATTGGGGATTGGATGGGGCGCATGCTGGCGCGGCCCATTTACAATATTTCATTATGGACCCTTGGGATAATAAATATATATTGAAATCGGTTAATTCAAAATACGATACACCTGAAAAATTTGCTGAAGCCGTTGCGGCTGCGGTTTTGCCGAAAGGTTGGGTGAAACTCGCCCCGGAGTTTTTCAGGCAAGATGTGGCCTATACACCGATTTACAGCGGCCTGAATGATAGCCTGGCGCATGCCAATGAATTTCGCGACAGCGCCGATAGTGCCTGGACGCAAATCGAATGGGGTGCTGCGGGCATAACCCTCAATGCCATGACGGCCGGGGGGTTGCCGATTTGGGGCGGGCAGGGTGGCGGCCGCTTGTTGGGCAATGAGCAGAGCAATGTGATTTATGGCGGGCAGGGGGCCGATTCCATCTTCGGCTTGACCGGTGACGATGCCATTTATGCTGGCGGCAGCAATGATGTGATTGATGGTGGCTTGGGCTCGAATTTCCTCTCGGGCGGTGCGGGGATGGATTCATTCTTCGTCGATGGCCGGGCCACCAATGGCCCCAGCACCTGGTCCACCATCGCCGATTTTTCGCCCGGGGAGCATGTCACGATCTGGGGCTATCAGCCTGGGGTGAGCCAAGTTTTTTGGGTCGCGAGCGGTGGCGCTGCGGGCTATACGGGTGCCACGTTGCATGGCGACCTCGATGGCAATGGCCAGGTTGATACCTCGATCACTTTCAGTGGCCTGACCCAGGCGCAATTGCCGACGCCGAGCTTTGGCTCCTCCAATGGTTACGACTATATTCATATTGGATAGGTGGGGCGGCGCTGGTCTGGACAGGTGCCGCAAGCGCCTTAACCTGCCCCCATGGCGGCGGAACCCAAGCACCTATGAGCATCGCCGATTGCCATTGGCGCGAGATCGAAGCCTATCTCACCGTTGATGACCGCTGCCTGCTGCCCTTTGGCAGCCCCTGGCAGTTGGATGATGCGGTGTTGGACAGAATCTGCCAGGCCGGTGTGGCCGAAACCCAAGCAGCGCTGGAGGGCCCATGGCCGAACCGATAGTCATTTGGGGTGCTGGCGCCATTGGCGGCACCATCGGCGCGCATTGGGCGCGCGCAGGCCATGAGGTGCTGCTGGTCGATCAGGTGGCGGCGCATGTCCAGGCTTGCCGCAGCACCGGCCTTGTAATTCGCGGCCCGGTGGAGAATTTCACCCAAATCATCCCGGCGGTAACACCGGCCGAGTTGAAGGGGCGCTTCCGCCGCATCGTCCTTGCGGTGAAGGCGCAGGCCACGCGCGAGGCGCTCACCATGCTGGCGCCGCATCTGGCCGAAGATGGCTTCGTGCTCTCGGCGCAGAATGGCCTGAATGAGATCGCCATCGCCGAGGCGCTGGGCGCGCACCGCACCATGGGCTGCTTTGTCAATTTCGGTGCCGATTGGCATGGGCCGGGCGAAATCCTCTATGGCAATCGCTCCGCCCTGGTGATGGGCGAGATCGATGGCAGCATCCAACCGCGCACGTGGGAGATCTTCGCACTGGCGCAGATCTTCGAGCCCGATGCGGTGCTGACCACCGATATCTGGTCCTATCTCTGGGGCAAGCTGGGCTATGGCGCCATGCTCTTCGCCAGCGCGCTGAACCATGACAGCATGACGGAGAATTTCGCCGACCCCGCCCGCCTGCCGGTCTGGTTGGCTTTGGGGCGTGAGGTGGTGGCAACCGCCCTGGCGCGCGGCGTGACCCCGCGCGGCTTTGGCGGCTTTGACCCCATGGCCTTCGCCCCCGGCCGGCCGGATGGCGATGGTGAGGCCATCATCCATTGGCTGCGTGACTATACCGCGGTGGGCGCCAAGACCCATTCTGGCGTCTGGCGGGACCTCGCGGTGCGCAAGCGCCAGACCGAGGCTGAGGCGCAGATTGCCATCATCGCGCCCCTCGCGGCCGAGCATGGCATTGCCACACCTGCTATCCATGCGATGTGCCGGCTGATCGGCGAGATCGAGGCCGGCCAGCGCGAGCAATCGCCCGAGAGTTTTGCCGCCCTGATGGCGGCGCTCTGAGGCCCCGGCAGTGGCTTAGGCCACCGCCAGATCGCTTGCCAGATGGAACAGGCAATCTCCCCGCTTGGTGCGGGCGGGGCGGCTGGGCTGGAATGAGCATAAGGGCAATTATAACAGCTTGATGCGGGCAGGGCCCGAAGCGCTTTTCCTGATCAACCCCGGCGGCTTCCTGTTCCAGGAATTGCGCGCGAGCGAACTCATCGTCTGCAACCTCGCGGGGATGTGCCGCGCGGCAAGGGCGAATGGCGCAAGTTTGCCTTCCATATCCAGGCCCGCATCCATATGGCCAATCCCCAGGCGGCTTGTGTGGTGCATGTCCATCCGCGCTACCTCACCGCCTTGTCGATGATCGAGGGGGCGGAATTCTCCCTCTCGCACCATAATAGCCTGCTGCTGAATGAGCGCACGGCCTATGATGGTGACGGCAGCATGATGACGCCGAGGGCGACCGCATAGCCCGCCTCATGGGCCATAAGACCATCATGCTGATGCGCGGCCATGGCGTGACGGTGGTGGGCCCCGGGGTACATGAAGCCTTTGATGAGGCCTATATGGCCGAGGGCAGCTGCATGTATCGGATGACGGCCATGCAAACCGGCCAGCCCCTGCGCAAGCTGCCCGAGGGCTTGCGCCGCAACCATACCGGCCCCTGGGGCGAGCGGCTGGATGCCTGCCTGCATCTGAACGCCTGGCGGCGCGTGCTGGACCGTGAGGAGCCGGATTATGCCCGGTAAGCGCGGCCCTCTCAGCGCGGCCTGACCGGCAGGCCCATGGCGCGGAACCGCGCTTCCACCACATCGAGGTCATGCAAGCCGGGCGGATTGGCGCGGCTGGGTTGCTCATGCATGCGCGGTGCCCGGTGGGTCCGCCACAGCTGCAGCAGCCGGGCGAGTTCGGTGAGCGGCGCCTGATGATCATCCACCCGCAGGTCGATATCGGAAAAATCCTCGGTGGTGATCAGGCGCAGCGCCGCTGATTGGCGGCCGCGCCGGTCACCACCCGCCGCCTCGCCGGCATCAAGCGCCGCCACCATCCGCTCGGGCAGGGTAAGGGCTTGGCCCTTGGCAAAGGCGGCGGCCGTATCGGCCACCACCGCCTCGCCCGAGAGCATATTGCCAGCAACCGACCATCCGGCCTGGGTGATATGGCCGCACCATTCCACGCAGCGCTCCCCCGTCCAGGCGGCAGTGCGGCCTTGGCGGTCAATGGCGTGAACTTGGCGCAGCGCGCGGCCCTCATCCATGGCGAGCGCACCGGCGATGGCAAGGTCGGGCGCCACGCCACGCGCCATGGCATCGAGAATGGCGGGGCCGAGATAGCGGTTGGTTATGCTTTGGGTGGCCACGGCCCCCACGCCGGCGCGCAAATGCGGCACCGCCGCCCCCACCGCGAGATTGCATGTCGTCACCGCGACGGCGAAGGCCCCGGTCTGGGGGTCATGGGCGAGGATGGACCAGGTGATGGCGCGCACTCCGTTATGAGCCGCCAGTGTAACCCGATTCGCCGCGTTGCGCGCGGCCAGCGTCTGGGGCATGCAGGGGCCAAGGAGAAACGCCATGATCCATCGCCGAAACCTGCTTGCCGCCCCAATGGCGCTGGCCGCACCCGCCTTTGCCCAAGCCGCCTGGCCGCAGCAGCAAATTCGCCTGATCGTGCCTTTTGGGCCCGGGGGGGCGATTGATACGCTCAGCCGCACCATGGCCGCGCGCTTCGCTGAATTCGCCAATGGGCAGAACCTGGTGATCGAGAATCGCGCCGGCGCGGGCGGCACCATCGGCGGCGCCTATGCCGCGCAGCAGCGCCCCGATGGCAGCACGCTGATGATGGCCGATGTGGGCGCCAATGCCATTGGCCGGCTGCTCTACCCCGCCTTGGCCTATGATCCGGTGACCGCCTTCACCCCCATCATCCATCTGGTGAACCTGCCCGGCTGCCTCATCGCCCATCCCGATGTGCCGCAGCAAACCATGGCCGAGATCATCGCCGCCGCCCGCGCGCGCCCCGATGGCTTTACCTTCTCTTCGGCTGGCACCGGCAATGGCAGCCATTTGTTCATGGAACTCTTCCTCAAGCGCGCGGGCATTCGCATGGTGCATGTGCCCTATCGCTCGGGGGCGGAGATGGTCACCGCCCTCATCCGCGGCGATGCCCAATTTGGCTTCCCCACCGTCTCCTCGGCGCTGGCCATGATCCGCGAAGGCCGCGCCAAGGCGGTGGCCATCAGCCTGCCCGGCGGCACGCCGGTGCTGCCCGGGGTGCCGGCGGTGGATACAGTGCTGCCCGGCTTTAATGTCGCGGTCTGGCACGGCATCGTGGCCCCTGCCGGTATTGAGCGCTCCATGGTGGAGCGGATCAACGAGATCTTCGGCAAGATCGCAGCCCTGCCGGAGGTGCGCGAGCGCATCGCCGCCGGCCAGGCCGGGCGCGTGGTCGGCGGCACGCCGGCGGATTTCGCCGCCCATATCCGGCGCGAAGTCGAGACCTGGGGCCCCATTATCCGCGAAGGAAACATCCGTGCCGAGTGAAGCCGCCACACCCCGCCCAGCCTCCACCATCCTGTTGCTGCGCGATGGCACGGCGGGGCTGGAGGTCTTCATGGTGGTGCGCAACCAGGCGATTGATTTCGCCGGCGGCGCGCTGGTCTTCCCTGGTGGGCGGGTGGAGGAGGCCGATGCGCGGCTGGGCGAGGCATTTCGCATTGCCGCCATCCGCGAGGCCTTTGAGGAGAGCGGTATCCTGCTGGCCAGGCGCGGCGATGCGCTGCTGGCCGAGCATAGCCTGCCGCGCGAGGGCGATTTCCACGCGCTGCTCACCGAGCATGAGCTGGAACCGGCCATTGATACGCTGGTCCATTTTGCCCATTGGATCACGCCTGAAGATATGCCCAAGCGCTTCGATACGCATTTCTTCGCCGCCCACGCCCCCGCGCAGCAAATCGGCAGCCATGATGGCGGCGAAGCGGTCGAAAGCTTGTGGATTCAGCCCGGCCGCGCAGTGGAGGAGGCCGATGCCGGCCAGCGCACCCTGGTCTTCGCCACCCGGCTGAACCTGCTGAAACTGGCCCGCTTCGAAACCGCCGCCCAGGCGCTGGCAGAATGCGGCCCGGTGGTGACGGTGCGTCCCGAGCCTTTCAACGATGAGAACGGGCGTTGGATTCGCATCCCGGAGGAGGCAGGCTATGGCGGCACTGTTTTCAAGGGGGTGGGGCGGCCTATGAAACCCATTGGTGACTAAGGCGGGGGGCTGGCTGCCGGAACACGAGTGTGCGGCAGTAAGATCGAGGGGCTTTGCCCCTCGAGCACCCCAGCAGGAAACTTAGTTTCCTGCACCTTCGTTGGATTATTGATTTCAATAATTTTCTGGGAGAGCGCTAGAGCATCAGCCGTTCAAACAGAATCGTTTGAGCGGATAAAGATGCTCTACAAACAAAAACTTAGAGCCTGTGCAGTGAGCCGAGGCGAACGGAACAGGCTCTAGCGGGCAAAGCCCTTTCGCTCCTATTCCCCGCCATGAGCCTGTGCAGACACTCCTTGCCAATGCAACAGGCTCAAAGCGCGGCCCTCAGCAATCCAATTGCTGTGCCAGGTCAATAAAATCCTGGCAGATCCAATCCCAAGGGTCCTCGGCCGTCATATCCGTCGCCTGGCCCGGCCCGTGCTCGCCGCGGCGGAAGACAAAGGCGGTGGCCAGCCCTGCACCCCGTGCTGCCCGCAGGTCGCCATTATGCGCGGCCACGAGGCAGAGTTCGGCGGGCGCGATGCCCAGGATTTCGGCCGTGCGGGTATAGGCCTCGGGCTGCGGCTTATAGGCTTGCACCGTCTCGGCCCCCAATATCGCATCCCAGGGAATGCCTGCGCGCTTCGCCATATTGGCCAGCAGCAGGATATTGCCATTGGAGAGCGGTGCGACAAAGAATTTCCGCCGCAGCCGATGCAGCCCCAAAATCACATCCGGCCAGGGGTCGAGCGCATGCCAGGCCAGGTTCAGCGCATCGAGATCAGCCGCCGCGGCGCTGAAGCCATGATCGGCGAGCATGGTTTCCAGGTTTTCGCGGTGCAGCACATCAAGCCGGGTGAAGGGGCGGCGGCCGGCGCGGCATTCCTCCATCGCTGGCTGGTAGCGCTTCCGCCAGGCATCGGCCAGGGCGAAGGGGTCGAGATCCGCCCGGCCATGGGCGAGCAGGAAGGGGGCCAGCGCGCGGGCAATCCCGCTGCGCCAATCCACCACAGTGCCGAAAGTGTCGAAGACCAGGGCTTTCACGGCGGTCATTCGGCGGCATCCTTTTGGGCCCAGCGCTTGTCGAAATCCCAGACTTCGGGAAAGCCCATCAATTCGCAAATCCGGCCAAAGCCGTAGCTTTCCTGCGCTGGCAGGGCGTTGGAATCTCCCATGGCCTTCAGATGCGAGAAGGCCCGCTCATAGGCCGCGGCGGCTGCCAGAAAGCCCAGGGCGGGGTAAATGGCGATGGCATAGCCAATCTCCTGCAGCCTTGCGGCGGGCAGGATGGGCGTGCGGCCGCCCTCCACCATATTCGCCAGCAGCGGCTTATTGGGGAAGGCGCGGCCGATGGCGACCATTTCCGCCTCGCTCTCCGGGCTTTCGATGAAGACGATATCGGCGCCGGCCTCATCGAACATATGACCGCGGCGGATCGCCTCCTCCAGCCCCAGCCCGGTGCGGGCATCGGTGCGGGCCACGATGAGGAAATTCGGGTCGCGCCGGGCCTCCTTGGCCACGCGGATCTTCAGCACCATCTCCTCGGCCGGGATGACCCGACGGCCAGGGGTATGGCCGCATTTCTTCGGCACTTCCTGGTCTTCGAGCTGAATGCCGGAGACGCCTGCCGCCTCATAGCCCATCACCGTGTGGCGCACATTCAACAGCCCACCATAGCCGGTATCGGCATCGGCGATGACCGGCGTCTTCGCCATCTGCGCGAAGCGGCCCACCCGGCCCACCATATCGGTATAGGTGGCGATGCCGGCATCGGCCACGCCCAGATGCGAGGCCACAGTGCCAAAACCCGTGGCATAGAGGCAGTCAAACCCCATGCCATCGGCGATCAGGGTGGAAATACCTTCGAAAATACCCGGGGCGACGATGAATTTCTTCGCGTCAAAGGCGGCTTTGAGGGAGGGTTTGGGCATAGGGCTTTTCCTATTGGCGGGTGATATGGCCGGCGGCACTCGCCGCGGCCCAGATACGGTCCTCGCGCTGCATGGCGGCCAGCAGCGGCGCTTGCGGGCGAAGATCGGGCTCAATGCCCAAAGCGGCAAGCCGGGCGAGAAATGCCTGGTTCCGGAAGGCGCTTTCCATGGCGGCGTAGATGCGCGCGCTGAGCGCATCGGCCATGCCGGCGGGGCCGAGCAGCGCCACCCAGCCCGCCAGGTCAAACTCTGCCAGCCCCTGCTCCTGGGCCGTGGGCACATCGGCAAAAAATGGTGTGCGGGTGGCGGTGGAGACGGCGATAATCCGCGCCCGCCCGGTGGCCATATGCGGCGTGGCCGAGGCCGTGCTGGTCCAGCCCAGCGGCAGGTGGCCAGCGACCACATCGGTCATCAATTGCCCGCCGGAGCGGTATTGCACATCGGGGATGTCGAGGTTGAGCCGCCGGGCCATTTCCTGGCCGATGAACTGGCTCAGCGCCTCGGTCGAGCCGGTGGAGAGCGCGCGGGGATTGGCGGCGGCAAAGGCGCGCAGCCCGGCGATATCGGTGAAGGGCAGGGCCGCACTCGCCGCCAGCACCATGGTGTTGCGGGTGAGCATGGCGATGGGCGTGACGTCACGGATAGGCTCGTAAGGCAGCGCCGCCATGGTGTGGCGGTTGAGGATATGGGTGGAGACGACGGCGGTGAGGGTATGGCCATCCGGCTCGGCGCGGATCATCGCCTCGGTGCCGATCACGCCATTACCCCCGGCGCGGTTTTCGACCACGATGGGAAAGGGCAAAGCGGGGCGCAGCGCCTCGCCCAGCGCCCGGGCCAGAATATCGGTGCCACCGCCGGCAGCATAGGGCACGATGATGCGAATGGGCCGGCTGGGCCAGGGCGTTTGGCCGAGGGCGGGCGCGGCCAATAGGATGGGCGCGGCCAGAATGGCGCGGCGGTGTATCGGCATGCTTACTCTCCCCTTTGTTTGATTGTGCGCCCGCCCGGGGCGGGCATCAACCCAAGCCCCGGCATTGCAAACCAGCCAGAATCAGGCGCAGCCTGTCCCACTCATAAGGACAAACCAGCACCATGCCCGATACCCATATCCAAAACCCCGATACAACCGCCCTCGCCGCCATCGAGGCGGTGGTGCAAACCTATCTCGATGGGCTGCATGAGGGTGACACGGTCAAACTCGCCGCCGCCTTCCACCCGGCCTCTGAACTGCGCAGCGAGAAGGATGGCCAATTGGCCGAACTCAAGCGCGATGCCTGGCTGGACGCGGTGCGCAGCCGCCCCAACCCCAAGGCGCAGGGCCTGGCCCGGCATGATCGCATTCTGGCCATTGACCTTGCTGGCCCGGAATTGGCGGTAGTGAAGCTGAACTGCGCCATTCCGCCGCGGTTTTTCACCGATGTGCTGGTGCTGCTGAAGCTCGAAGGCGGCTGGCGGATTGTCAGCAAGGCCTTCCGGACTGACATTCGCTAAACTGGGCTTCCCGGGGGATGGGCTTGCCCTCCCCCGGTTTGGCTTTCAGCCGGACTTTGCCAGGCTGTCAAAGGCTTTCAGCCGGGCGATCAAAGCCGGCATCTCCCGCAGTGGGATCATATTCGGCCCATCCGAGGGCGCGGCATCGGGGTCCTCATGGCACTCGATGAAGACTGCCGCCACGCCCACCGCCACCGCCGCGCGGGCCAGAACGGGGGCGAATTCGCGCTGCCCGCCGCTGCTGCTGCCCTGGCCGCCCGGCTGCTGCACCGAATGGGTTGCGTCATACACCACCGGATAGCCGGTGCGCGCCATGATCGGCAGGCTGCGCATGTCAGAGACCAAGGTATTGTAGCCAAAGCTGGCGCCGCGTTCGCACAGCATGATGCGGCTATTGCCGGTGCTGGCGATTTTGGCGGCGACATTGGCCATGTCCCAAGGTGCGAGGAACTGGCCCTTCTTCACATTGATGGCGGCCCCGGTCTCGCCGGCTGCCAGCAGTAGGTCGGTCTGGCGGGAGAGGAAGGCGGGGATTTGCAGCACATCCACCGCCTCTGCCGTGGGGGCGCATTGCTCGGCGCTATGCACATCGGTGAGCACCGGCAGGGCGGTGCTGGCCCTCACCTCGGCCAGAATATCCAGCCCCTGGGCCATGCCGATGCCGCGCGCGGCATTCACGCTGGTCCTATTCGCCTTGTCGAAGCTGGATTTGAAGACCATCGGCACGCTCAGCGCGCGGGCCATCTCGGCCAAAGCCGCCGCCACCTCCAGCGCATGCGCCCGGCTTTCGATCTGGCAGGGCCCGCAGATGAACATCAGCGGCAGGTCATTGCCAACCGCGATGTCGCGAATGGTGATGCTCATACCAGCCGCGCCTGCTTCACGGCTGCCGCAACAAACCCGGCAAACAGCGGATGCGGCTCAAAGGGCTTGGATTTCAATTCGGGATGATATTGCACGCCGATGAACCAGGGATGGTCCGGGATTTCAACAATCTCCGGCAAAACCCCATCCGGCGACATGCCAGAGAAGCGCAAACCTGCCGCCTCCAGCCGGTCACGATAGGCGACATTGACCTCATAGCGGTGGCGATGGCGCTCCGTCACCACCGCCATATCGCCATAGACCGCGCGCACCAGCGAATTCTCGGCCAGCGCGGCAGGATATTGCCCAAGGCGCATGGTGCCGCCGAGATCGGCATTGGCATCGCGCTTTTCCAACTGATTGCCGCGCGACCATTCGGTGAGCAGCCCCACCACCGGCTCGGCACAGGGGCCGAATTCAGTGGAGGAGGCAGCAGCAATACCCAGCAAATTACGCGAGGCCTCGATCACCGCCATCTGCATGCCAAAGCAAATGCCAAAGAAGGGTATCTTGCGCTCCCGGGCAAAGCGCACGGCTTCGATCTTGCCCTCGGTGCCGCGCTCGCCAAAGCCGCCGGGCACCAAAATGCCATGCACGCCCTCCAGCCGGCGCACCGCGTCCTGGCTATTCTCGAAAATCGCGCTATCCACCCAGTCAAGCTTCACCCGGGTGTTATTGGCGATGCCGCCATGCGCCAACGCCTCATTGAGGCTTTTATAGGCATCCAGCAGGCCGGTGTATTTGCCCACCACCGCAATGGTCACCTCGCCCTCGGGGGCGGTGATGCGCTCGACGATATTCTCCCAGCGCGAGACATCGGGCTCGCCATAAATGCTGAGGTTAAAATGCCTTAGCACCTCACGATCCAGCCCCTCATTGTGATAGGCCAGCGGCACCTCATAAATGCTGCGCGCATCCAGCGCGGGGATCACACTTTCGGGCCGCACATTGCAGAATAGCGCAATCTTGCGGCGCTCATTCTCCGGGATGGGCCGGTCACAGCGGCAGAGCAGGATTTGCGGCTGGATGCCCACGCCGAGCAATTCCTTCACCGAATGCTGGGTCGGCTTGGTCTTCAACTCGCCGGCCGAGGGGATATAGGGCACCAGGGTCAGATGTAGGAACAGCGAGCGGGTGGAGCCCAGCTCATTGGCGAGCTGGCGGATGGCCTCGAGGAAGGGCAGGCTTTCAATGTCGCCCACCGTGCCGCCCACTTCCACCAGCACGAAATCATAGGCCTCGGTATTCGCCTGCACCGCTTCCTTGATGGCATCGGTGATATGGGGAATGACCTGCACCGTGGCGCCGAGATAATCACCCCGCCGCTCCTTGGCGATCACCTCGGAATAGAGCCGCCCCGTGGTCCAGTTATCGGCCTTATTGGCCGCCACACCGGTGAAGCGCTCATAATGCCCCAGATCGAGATCGGTCTCTGCCCCGTCATCGGTGACGAAGACCTCGCCATGCTGATAGGGCGACATCGTGCCCGGATCGACATTGAGATAGGGGTCCAGCTTGCGCAGCCGCACCCTATAGCCGCGCGCCTGCAACAGCGCCCCGAGAGACGCCGCCGCGATGCCCTTGCCAAGCGAGGATACCACGCCACCGGTGATGAATACGAACCGTGCCATGGGAGCCCCTCCTAGACTGCCGACTCGACCGATGTAACCCCCCACAAGACGCAGGGCGGCATGCGCATCACGCCCCAGCCATGGGCCGCGGCGGGCGAAGGATGATCAGCACCGCCATGCCATAGATGACCGACATCGCGATGGTCAGCAGGCGGTTGCCCATGGCGGCCCAAGCATCCGTGCCGATTTGCGGCAGCAATTGCCCGATCAGGACGATGAAAACCGTGAGGCCGAGCTGGGTGAGCATGCCACGCCAGCCAGGCGCGGCATGGCCGGCGGCGATCCATAATCCAATGCCCAGGGCAAGGGGAATGACCGCGACATTTTCCGGCCGCAAAATCGCCACCAGCAAGACCGGCAGCACCAGCAGCGCGGCCCCCAGATTGGCGAAAACCAGCCAGCGGCCAAAACGAAGTGCTGCCATGTCTTGCGGCAGGCGCAGCATATTCACCAAGGTGATGGCCACCAGCAGGCTATTGGCCGGGCTGATCACGGTGCAGGCGGCCAGGGCGCCGACCAGCGCCATGGCCTTGGCCAGCGCCCGCAACCCCGGCGCGCTTTGCGCCGGCACGATCATCGGCGGTGGCCGCGGCGGCGCTTGTGAGGGCAGCACCGCATGCGCCAGGAATGTCACCACCACAGCCTGGCCCGCGGCGATGCCCATCAGGGCTGGCAAGGGCTCGGCCTGGGCGGGATCCGCCTCAATCAAGGTGGTGACCAGCACCGAGACCATCAGTGCGAGCAAGGTAGGAATATGCTGCGGCTTGGCCGCCAATTGGCCAAAGCAGCCGCAAGCCACTGCCAGCAGCAGCACCCACACCGCGATGGGGCTATCCGCCACGGCCAGAAAACTCCGGGAGAGCAACCAGGTGATGGCGATGACGAGCAGCAAAATCTGCAGCATCTGCCGCACCGTAGGGCGCGCACCGCCCGGCATCAGCAGAAACACCGCCATGATCGGCCCGATATAGGCCAGCGCCAGGCCAGACATCATGTTCCAGCCCAGCAGCAGCAGCGGTGCCAGCCCCAGGCGGATAACCGCGCGCCAATCCGCCATATCAGGAGAGATAGGCCAAGATGCTGCGAATGCGGATCACCGCAAAGGCGATGGCATCCATCACCGGGTGGCTGAGCGCATAGGCCACGATGCTGGCCTGGCTGCCATAGCGCAGGCTGCGTGGCGGGGGCTGCTCGTTGAGCAGGATTGTCACCGGGAAACGGCGGGTGTCGTTATTGGGTTTGGTGGGTGCCAGCAGCCCCGTCGCCTGATCCACCGGCGCGGTGCCCCCCAGACCCCAGCCGATGCTCTCGACGCGGCCGGAGAAAACCCGGCCGGGCAGGGCGTCAAACACCATCTCCACCCGGGTGCCAGGGCGCATATGTTCGAGATTATTCTCCCGCATCAGGGCTGAGACCCAATAGGCACGGGCATCGATGAAGGTCAGCGCCGGCTGGCCGGGCGCCACATAGCTGCCCGGTGAGAGGTTGAGATTGGTCACGACCCCCGTGCTGGGGGCGACGACGCGGGTGCGCAGCAGGTCAAGCTGGGCGCGCTCCAGCCCCGAGAGCGCCTCACGCAATTGCGGATTGGCCGCCCCGGCCGGGCCGAGATTTTGCCGTGCCCGCTCGAGTTCGGATGTCGCCCCCTGCAAACTCGCATCGGCACGGGCCAAGGAGGCCTGGGCATCTTCGCCCCGCGCTGGCGGATAGACCCCGCGGCGCACCAATTCCAGCACGCGGGCGGTCTGCTCACGGGTATTGCTGCGCGCGGCCAGCGCCTCGGCCACCCGGGCCTGCGCTGTCTCCACCGCGGCGGTGGAGGCGCCCAGCGTCTGGCCCACCTGGGCCACGCGCGCTTCGGCCTGGGCCACGGCAATCTCATAGGGCCGGGGATCGAGGCGGAAGAGGGGCGCGCCTGGCTGGACGATCTCATTGTCACTGACATCGACCGAGATCACCCGCCCGCCGACCTCGGGCGCCATGCGGATCAAAAATGCCTGCGCCGTCGCCTGGCTGCTGCCCGGCGTCATCCTATCGGCCACCAGGGTATAGGCGAATAAGGCGATGGCCAGGCCAATAAGGCCCAGCACCAGCGCCCGCACCGGGTCCCGCTGGGCTGTGGTGGGGGTATCGCTCATGGTGAATGCGCCATCATCGGGGGGATCGGGCCTTTGCAGGGGCTCGCCGCGGATGGCGAGAGAATTGCGCGCAAACTCGCAACGGAATGCTGACACCGTCAAGCCGCGAAACGCGATGTGGTGGATGAATTTCGCCCGGGCGGGGCCAGAAAAACGGACCAAAGAGACTATTGATTTTTGCGGCTGGCCGGGCGGCGCCAGGATAGGATAAATATTAAATCCATTTAATGGCAATTAGTTCAATAATTTGTTATGAATTTTCCTGTATGTCGGTATGATGATAATTGAATAATTAGCATAAATATTGGTTGATATCGCTCAATAATTGAAAACAATAAGCTTGGAGGCCAAGACAAACGGAGTAATATCCCCGAATTATTCCTATTAAATCTGTATGTATGTTGCTGTCGGTCAGTGCTTCGAGCATGCGAAACAGCCCAGCTTCATGAATTCATTCGCTTTGGGCTTGGGGCAGCGGGGTAATTCGTCTAAAAAACTTCTCCTGGCGAGGAGGTTTGCATGAATCGGCTGGATGGTTGCCGCGTATTGGTGGCTGAGGACGAACCGCTCGTTGCCATGCTGCTGGAGGATGCGCTGTTGGAAGCCGGCGCGATCATTCTTGGCCCTGCCGCCACCGTCCAGCACGCGCTGGATCTGACCATGACGGCGCGGCCGGATATCGCGGTGCTGGACCTCAACCTCTCTGGCGAGAGCTGCCTGCGGGTGGCCGATGCACTCGCCGCTGCCGGCGTGGCCTTCATCGTCGCCACCGGCTATGGCGATGCCATTCCGCTGCCCCAGCATCCCGCTGTCGAGAGCCTGCAAAAACCCTATGACCCGCAGGCGCTGATCGACACGCTGGCCAAAATCCGGCCGCGGGCTTAACGGCGCTCAGGCCCAGGGCTGGGTTTTGCGCCCGTAGCCGGGTGACGTTCCAGCAGGCCCGGTGAAGAATTTCGCCCCTGGCAGTTGCGCGAAAGCGCCAAATGGGGCGCCCTGCTCAGGGCGAGACATATCCGCGCGGGCTGAACCCCGGGCGGCCAGTTCAGATGGGGAAGAAACATGACCTATACAGTGGGCGATCTGGTGGCAGAATTTCTGCCGGCGGTGGGGGTGACGACGGCTTTTGGCATCGTCTCAGTGCATAATATCCCAATGCTGGACGCGCTCAGCCAGCGCAATGCGGTGCGCTACGTCATGGCGCGCGGCGAGATGGGCGGTGCCCATATGGCCGATGCCTATGCGCGGGTGACGGGCTCGCTCGGCGTGGTGTTCACCTCCACCGGGCCGGGTGCGGCCAATGCGGTGCCTGGGCTGGTGGAGGCCCGCTTCGCCGGCTCACCGGTGCTGCACATCACCGGCCAGACCGCCACGCGCCATATCGACCGCGACATGGGCACGGTGCATGACGTGCCGGGCCAGACGGCGATGCTGGGGGCAGTGTCCAAGCAGGCGTTTCGCCTGCGCTCGGCGCAAGAGGCGCTGGGCGTGCTGACCGCCGCCGCCACCGCCGCCCTCACCGCGCCCACCGGGCCGGTCTCGCTGGAAATCCCCATCGATCTGCAGCGCACCGAGGTGCCAAGGCCCGATTGGGCTGCCTTCAGCCTGGCCCTGCCACCCGCCCTGCCGCCCGAGCCCCAGGCGCTCGCCGCCGCCATCGCCATGCTGCGCGATGCCAAGCGGCCCATGCTTTGGCTGGGCAATGGCGCCAAGGGCGCGGGTGCGGCGGCGCAGCGCCTGCTCGATCTGGGCTTCGGCGCGGTGACGAGCTGGAATGGCCGCGGCATCATCGCCGAGGATGACCCCCGCACGCTGGGCGGGCTGAATGGCAATGGCTCTGCCTTGGTGCAGGAATTCTATCGCGGTTGCGATGCGATGGTGGTGGTGGGCAGCCGGCTGCGCGGGCATGAGACGCAGGATTTCACCATTGGGCTGCCCCAGCCGCTGATTCATATTGATGTCGATGCCGCTGCCAATGGCCGCACCTATCCCAATGCGCTCTTCGTGCAGGGCGATGCTGCCCTCACCCTGCATGCCCTGGCCGATGCGCTGGCGCCGAGGGAGGCGGAATTCCAGGCCGAGCTCGCCGCCCTCAAGGCCCGCGCCACCGCCGCCTATGCTGCGGGGCTTGGCCCTTATGAGAGTTTCCCGGCCACGCTGCGCGCCGTCATGCCGCGTGATGCGCTTTGGGTGCGTGATATCACCATCAGCAATTCATCCTGGGGCAATCGCATCCTGCATGTATTGGGTGCGCGGGATGCGGTGCATCCGGTGGGCGCCGCCATTGGCCCTGGCCTGCCGCTGGGCATTGGTGCGGCCCTGGGCGGAGGCGGCCGAAAGGCCATTGCCATGGTGGGTGATGGCGGCTTCGCGGTGAATATGCCCGAGCTCTTCACCGCCGTGCAGCAGCAGGCGGAGCTGATCATCATGGTGATGAATGATGCCGGTTATGGCGTGATCCGCCATATTCAGGATTTCGCCGCCGGCCGGCGCTTTTATCACGATCTGCGCGGTCCGGACCTGATGGAACTGGCCAAGCTGGCCGGGCTGCCGGGGATGCGGGTCTCCGCCGTGGAGGATTTCGGCCCCACCCTGGCCCGGGCCTTCGCCACACCCGGCCCGGTGCTGGTGGAGATCGACATGGTCTCCATCGGCGAACACCCGCCCTATGCGCCTTATGATAAGGCGCGCCCAACGGGGTAAAAGGGCCGGGTAAGCGGGCGGGGTAAGCGGGCGGGGTAAGCTCGGGGCCCCGCTACTTGCTGGGCCGCGGCGGTGGTGGCGGCGGCGGTGCTGCCGGGGCGCCGGCCGGAGGGGCATTGGGCCCCTTCACCGGCGGGCGCGCACCGCCACGGCCGCCACCAGGTGGGTCATTGGGGTCTGAATCCGAGGGGCCTTGCGGGCGTTGGGCACCGCCACGGCCGCCACCGGGTGGGTCATTGGGGTCGGAATCCGAAGGGCCTTGCGGGCGTTGGGCACCGCCACGGCCGCCACCGGGTGGGTCATTCGGGTCCGAATCCGAAGGGCCTTGCGGGCGCTGGGCACCGCCACGGCCGCCACCGGGCGGGTCATTGGGGTCGGAATCCGAAGCCCCTTGCGGGCGTTGGGCGCCGCCCCTGCCGCCACCGGGCGGGTCATTCGGATCAGCATCCGAGGCGCCTTGTGGACGATTGGTCGAGGGGGCAGCGCTGGGCGGGGGGCTACCGCGGCCATTACTGGGCTCATCATTGGGGTCGGCATCGGTCAAGCCGCTGCGCGGGCGGCCGGATTTAACCCCTTGCGCCAAGGCAGATGAACTGGCGACGGTGCCGCTCAGGCCCGCCACGCGCAGCGCGAGAAGCCTGCGGCCGGGGGTCTTGGGATCGTCCATTCTGCGCATGCCTTGCTGGGTTTAATCGCATCATTGCAATGACCCATCATGGGAAGCAAGCGGCAAGGCGGTGGCCTTGACGTCACCCACGGTGATGTTTTCGCCCTGCAGCCGCAGCATGGCGGCGCGGATCAGCCCTCGCCCGGCCAGCCGCTCCGCCACCCGCGCGCCGCGCTCCAGCGCCAGCAGCACTTGCAGCTTGGGCAGCGCGTGCACCGCCACCGTCACCTCCAGCGCACCCATTTCGCTATCGGGGTCCAGGCTATTGGCCGGCTGGCGCAGGATGGCCGGGTGCTGCACATCCACCGCATTGGCGATCATCATCGCTGCCGCATCGGCATCCGCGGCGCGGCCGGCCAGCACCGTCACCGCATCGGCGATACCGCGCGAAAAGCGCCGCCCCGCCCAGCCGGCCGTGACCACACCACCCACCCCATCGGCCGCGTGCAGCAGCACCATGCCATCGGGCCTGCCGGTGGCGAGGTCCCCGCAAAGCCCGACCCGCAGGCTGGCCCGCCCGGTGAGGTGAATGGCGATATCGCCAGCATGATTGACATGGGCGGCCTGCACGCCGGGCTGCGCCATCATCGCTTCCAGCACATGCTCGGCCAAGGCGCCGGCCATGGCCGCCATCGGGGTAATATGATCCAGCCGATGCGGCCAGCAGGCCTCGGCCATGCGCTGCGCCACGGGATGACGGAAGCTGGGCATGGGGTCGCTCAGCGCCTGGCGCAGCATGGCCCATTCCACGCGCAGCGCCGGCCAAAGCCCCAGCATGCGCTGCCCGGCCGCCGCCTGCGCCGCGCGCACCCCGCCCGGCGTACCCTCCACCCCGATCAGCAGATGGATCGGCCCATCCTCCAGGCTCAGTCGCCCATCGGGCAGGTTTTGCGCGTTCAGCGCGCGGCGCCAGGCCATGGCTGCACTCCCGGCAATATCGCTCTAACGCCTAGTATCGGGTAGATCGCGCCGCACTCAACCCATCCAGCGGCTGAGAGCCTGCGCCAAAATGGGCTGCGGCGCGATGGGCTGGGTCTTTCGGGGCAGGCGCTGCGGGTGGATATTGCCATGGCGCGGCAAGGGCCTGGCATGGCCCATCCCAAGGAGAGTGCCATGAAAATCCGCAAACTCGTCACCTGGGTTGAGGAATGCCTGGTCGAGATGGACCAGGACATCCACCCGCCAATCCGCCGCGCCCTGGCCGCCGCCGTTCTGAAAAACCCCTTTGCTGGGCATTTTAACCCGGACCTCACATGGCTGATCGACACCGGCGAGGCGCTGGGCGCTCTGCTGGTTGAAAAGGCGCTGGCCGCGCTGGGCGCCCCGGCCCAGAGCTATGGCAAGGCCGCCATCGTGGGCGAGGGGGGTGAGTTGGAGCACGCCGCAGCCCTGCTGCACCCCAAGATGGGCGCGCCGATCCGCCGCGCGCTGGGTGGTGGCGCGGCCCTCATCCCCTCGGCCAAGAAGCGGGCAGGGATGGGCGCCACCATTGATGTGCCGCTCGGCCATAAGGACGCCGCCTATGTGAGCAGCCATTTCGATGCGATCGAGGCCCACATCACCGATGCGCCCATGGGTGATGAGATTGTGGTCTGTCTGGCCCTTGCCGCTGCCGGCCGCCCGCTGCCGCGAATCGGTGGGCTGCAATTGGGCGATATCGCTGGGCGCGACGGCCTGCGGTGATGGCCGCAAGCCCGCTTTGCCTATGCGCCGCTGCCATGGCGGCGGCGAAAACCGCAACCCCGCGAAAGCTGCTTTTCACCGCTTGCCACAATCCGGCCACATCGCCATAACGACGCGGTAATGCGCGGGATTGAACCACCGCGATGATAAAGCTGGGAGAAGCAACCGGGTGAGCGATACCATCCTGGAGACCGAAGGGCTGACGAAGGAGTTTCGCGGTTTTGCCGCCGTCTCCGGCGTCAATCTGCGCGTCCGGCGCGGCTCCATCCATGCCCTGATCGGGCCGAATGGCGCGGGCAAGACAACCTGCTTCAACCTGCTGACCAAGTTCCTGCCCGTCACCCGCGGCACCATCCGCTATGATGGGCGCGACATCACGGCGTTGAAGCCGGCCGAGGTTGCTCGGCTGGGGCTGGTGCGCAGCTTTCAGATCTCGGCGGTCTTCCCGCATTTGACCGTGCTGGAGAATGTGCGCGTGGCGCTGCAGCGCGCGCGCGGCAATTCCTTCGATTTCTGGCGCCCCGCCTCGCTGCTGTCGAAATATGATGATGCGGCGATGGCGCTGCTCGAGGATGTGGGCCTCACCGAATACGCCAGCCTCTCCGCCGGCCAACTCCCCTATGGCCGCAAACGCGCGCTGGAGATGGCGACGACGCTGGCCATGCAGCCGGCGATGATGCTGCTTGATGAACCCACCGCTGGCATGACGGCCGAGGATGTCGATCGCATCGTGACGCTGGTGAAGCGCGTCTCGGTGGGGCGCACCATTTTGCTGGTGGAGCATAATCTGAAGGTGGTGGAGGGGCTTTGCGACACCATCACCGTCCTCGCCCGCGGCCAGGTGCTGGCCGAGGGGGATTACGCCTCGGTCTCCGCCAATCCCGAGGTGATCGCTGCCTATCTCGGCACCGATCCCGCCTCTGTTGGTGTTCCGGAGCAAGCGCATGGCTGAGCCGATGTTGAGCGTGAAGGGCCTGGAGGCCTGGTACGGCGAATCCCATGTGCTGCACGGGGTGGATATCCACATCAATCAGGGCGAGGTGATCACCCTGCTCGGCCGCAATGGCGCGGGCAAGACCTCGACCTTGCGCGCCATCATGGGCCTGACCGGGCGGCGCTCCGGCTCGATCAAGTTCAACGGCACGGAATTGGTGGCCGCGCGCTCGGACATCATCGCCCGCGCCGGCATCGCCTATTGCCCGGAGGAGCGCGGCATTTTCGCCTCCCTCGACGTGACCGAAAACCTGATGCTGCCGCCGCAAATCGCACCGGGCGGGATGAGCGTGGAGGAAATCTACACCCTCTTCCCCAACCTCAAGGAGCGCGCCCGCAGCCAGGGGACGAAACTCTCGGGCGGCGAGCAGCAAATGCTCGCCATTGGCCGCATTCTGCGCACCGGCGCCAAGCTTTTGCTGCTCGATGAACCTTCCGAGGGCCTCGCCCCGGTGATCGTGCAGCAAATCGGCGTGACCATCCGCGAGTTGAAAAAGCGCGGCTTCACCGTGCTCCTCGTCGAGCAGAATTTCCGCTTCGCCCAGACCGTGGCGGATCGGCATTATGTGATGGACCACGGCGTTGTCGTCGATCATGTGGCCAATCATGAACTCGCGGCCTCGATGGAGCGCCTGCACCAGTATCTCGGTGTCTGAAGGTGTTTTGGGGAAGCCTTGTATGAGCATGAACCGACGCCATCTTCTCGGTGCTGCCGCTGCAACCCCATGGCTGGCGGCGCTCCCCGCCCGCGCGCAAGGTGCAAATACCATCCGCATTGGCGTGCTGAGTGACCAATCGGGCCCCAATCGCCACATCTCCGGCCTGGGCTCCGCCCATGCCGTGCGCCTCGCCATCCAGGAGAGTGGCCTGGCCGCGAGCGGCATCAATGTGGAGGTGGTGCAGGCCGACCACCAGAACCGCTCCCATGCAGGCTCCGCCGTGGTGCGGCAATGGATCGACCGTGACGGCATTGACGTGGTGGTGGATGTGCCAGGCTATTCGGTGGCGCTGGCCGTGCAAAACCTTGTGCGTGAGAAAAACAAGGTCTTGCTGAATTCGGGTGCTTCCACCTCGGAACTCACCGGTAAGTCTTGCTCGCCCAATACCGTGCATTGGACTTATGATGATTGGATGCTGACGCGCTCAACCGGCGCCGCCATGGTGCGGGCCGGCGGGGAAAGCTGGTTCGTGGTGACGGCCGACAATAGTTTTGGCCGCAGCCTGGAGCGCGATATTACGGACTCCATCCGTATCGCCGGTGGCCAGGTGCTGAGTTCGGTGCGCACCCCTAGCCAGGGCGTGACCAATTTTGCCTCCTTCCTGCAGCAGGCCCGCGACAGCCGCGCCCAGGTGGTGGCATTGGCCAATCCTGGGGTTGATACGATGAATTTCATCCGGCAGGCGGCGGCTTCTGGCCTCACCGGCGGCGGTCGGGTGAAATTGGCCGGGCTTTTTGCCTTTAT
>NZ_JBBARU010000052.1:0-23929 GCF_040399605.1 Rhodovarius sp.
TGGTGATCGACCCCGGCGCGCTGGCCGGCCAAGCTGTCTATCTCGGCCGTATAGAGGCGCTGATCACGACGATGTTGGAGGATGAAGGCGTGCGCATCCCCGGCCAACGCCACGCTGACACCTCTGGCACCATTGCGGTGGCCGACGCGCTGGCGCAAACACTGCGTCACCTTGCGAGACCCTGACCCCCAACGCATTTGCGGCCCCAACGCCGTCCGCGCCCTGTTCCTGCGCCGGCCGCAGGATGTGCTGCGGCTGTTCTTTGACCCCGAGCGGGCGGCTTTTGCCGAGCCGCTGGCGCGGCATATGGCGCGCACCCGGCGGATTTTCCGCGAAGTCTGGCCCGAGGAACTCGTTCGCGTCGGCGGCACCCAGCATCATGGCGGCATTGTTGCCATTGCGGTGCCGAAAAAGGCCGAGATGCTGGAAGGGCCGCTGCCGCCCATCCTGTGGTCCGCGCCGCTGCTGCCGGTGCTCGATGGCATTGGCAATCCGCATAATCTGGGGGCGATTCTGCGCTCGGCGGCGTTTTTTGGCGCCCGTGCCGTTATTCTGGGCGATGATCCGCGCCAGGCCGATCTGTCCGACGCCGCCTTCCGCACCAGCGAGGGCGCGGTTGAACATCTGACGGTCTTCCGCACCGACAATCTGCCCAGCCTGCTGCGCCGGCTGGAGGGGCGGGTGCTGCCGGTGGCCGCCGTCGCCGCTGGCGGCGTTCCGCCCGCCCAGGTGCCGCAGGGCAAGCCCGTGGCGCTGGTGCTGGGCAATGAGGAAACCGGGCCCAATGCCGCCGTGCTGGCCGCCTGCGCCGGCGGCTGCACCCTGCCGGCGCTGGGGCCGGTGGAAAGCCTCAATGTTTCGGCGGCGGCGGCGGTGCTGTTCCACGCCTTTGCCCCAGGCGGGCGCTGAATCTGCGGGCGCCAATTGGCGACCCGAGAATTATATGCTAAAATTACCAAAACCAGAGGCCATATCTCCCGCATGACGGCTGTGGATCTCGTTCAGGAAGGCGACGCGATGGTGCTGCGTCCGCCCGCCACGCTGGACCTGCCCGCGGCCGCGGCGCTGTGGCGGCCAATGCTGGGGGCGGTGGCTGAACGGCGCGTGACGATCGACGCCTCTGGCGTGACCAAGTTGGATTCGGCCGGTGCGGTGTTGCTGCTGGAGGCCGCAGGCGGGTCTGAACTCCGCCCGCCGCAGGATGCCAAGGCCGCCGCGACGCTGGAGCGGATGCGCCTTGCCCTGGCCGCAGCACCACCACCCAAACCCGCACTGCAACCGCATTGGGTCAGCCGCATCGGCATGGCGGTGCTGAACGGCATCGGCGGCCTCGGCCGCCGGGTGAGCTTCCTGGGCGAGGTCACGCTGGGCACGCTGGCCATGCTCGCCCGCCCCTGGCGGATGCGCCGGGTGGAGGTGCTGCGCCATCTGGCTGAGGCCGGGACCGCCGCCTTTGGGCTCTGTGCCCTGCTGGGCACGCTGTTTGGCGTAATTCTGGCGTTCCAGTCCTCGATCCCGATGCGGCAATATGGCGCTGAGATTTTCATCCCCAATCTCGTGGGTATCAGCCTGCTGCGCGAACTCGGTGGGCTGATGGCGGCGATCATCCTGGCCGGGCGCTCGGGCAGCGCCTATGCCGCCGAATTGGCGACCATGAAGGTCAATGACGAGATCGACGCACTCGCCACCATGGGGGTGGATCCCTTGGCCTGGCTGGTGCTGCCACGCATTCTGGCGACCATATTGGTGATGCCGGTGCTGGCGCTGGTGGTCACCCTTTCGGGCCTTGTGGGGATGGGGTTTGTGATGGCAACGCTGGGCTATCCGCCGCCCGCCGTGCTGTCGCAGCTGCGGCAATATCTGCAGGTGGGCGATATGGTGGGCGGGCTGTTCAAGGCGGCCTGCTTTGGCCTCGCCATTGGGCTGATAGGCTGCCGCTCCGGCCTCAAGGCGGGCGGTGGGCCGCGCGCAGTGGGCGATGCGGCGACGGGCGCGGTGGTGGCCTCCATCGTCGCCACCGTGGTGCTGGATGGTATCTTCGCCGTGCTGTTCTTCCGGCTGGGCTGGTGAGCATGGCCGAGGCCGCCTCCATCATCCAGGCCGAGGGCATCGGCATTCGCTTTGGCAGCCGCAGCATCTTCAATGATGTCAGCTTCGAGGTGCGGCGCGGCGAGATTTTTGTGATTCTGGGCGGCTCAGGCTGCGGCAAATCGACCTTGCTGAAAATCCTGATCGGCCTGCTACCGCCCACATCGGGCCGCGCCCTGGTGCTGGGCGAGGAGCTGGCGCGGCTGACCGGGCAGAAGCGGCGCGACGCGCTGGCCCGGATTGGGGTGATGTGGCAGCAGGGCGCGCTGCTCGGCTCCCTCAACCTGATGCAGAATGTGGCGCTGCCGATGGAGCAGCACACCCAACTGCCCCCCGCCGCGCGTGACGCCCTGGCCCGCGCCAAGCTCGGCCTGGTGGGGCTGGGCGATGCGGCCACGCGGCTGCCGGCCGAGATTTCCGGCGGCATGCTCAAGCGCGCCGGCATCGCCCGCGCCATGGCGCTCGACCCGGAAATCCTCTTCCTCGATGAGCCCAGCGCAGGGCTCGACCCCATCACCTCGGCCGGGCTCGACGCGTTGATCATGACCCTCTCGCGCGAGACGGGCACGACCTTCGTCGTGGTCACCCACGAATTGCAAAGCATCCTCGCCATCGGAGATCGCTGCATCATGCTCGACAAGGAGGCTGGCGGGATGATTGCCACCGGCAAGCCCAAGGAATTGCGCGACCATAGCGACAATCCCACGGTGCGCGCCTTTTTCCGCCGCGAGGTCATGCGCGCATGAAGACGCCCTTTGCCGTGGGCCTGCTGGTGCTGGTGGGCTTTGGCCTATTGATCGGCTTCACCCTCTTCCTCACCGGCGAGCGTCTGCGCAACCAGGGTGAGGTGTTCGAAACCTATATCCGCGAATCCGTCCAGGGGCTGGAGGTGGGCGCTGCCGTGCGCTTTCGTGGCGTGGCGCTGGGGCGGGTGACCGAGATCGCCCTTGTCAGCTCGCGCTACGAGATGGACCCACGGGTGCAATTCTCCAATGCCTTTCAATTGGTGCTGGTGCGCTTCACGGTGGATGTGCGCCAGGCACGGCCCACAGGCTCGCTGGAGGATGCAGTGCGGCTGGGGCTGCGCGCCCGGCTTTCATCCCAGGGGCTGACGGGAGTGGGTTACATTGAGCTTGATTTCGCCGATGCGAACCGCTTCCCCGCCCCCGCCCTGCCCTTCACCCCCGCGGTGAATTTCATTCCCTCCATCCCCTCCACCTCGGCCCAGGTGCAGGATGCGGCGACGGCGCTGCTCGCCCGAATAGAATCGCTCGATTTCAAGGAATTATTCGATAGTTTCCTGGGCCTCGTGACCGATGCCCGGGCGCAGGCCGCGCCGGGTGGTGACCTGCAGGTGGCGCTGGCCGAAACCTCGGCCCTGCTGCGCAGCCTGCGCTCCACCGTGGAGGCGGCGGATCTGCCGAGCATGGTGGCTGAAACCCGCTCCACCATCGCCGGCATTCACGCCCTGGTGGAGAGCCGGGAGCTGCGCCAGACCCTGACCAATAGCAGCGCCGCCATGGCCGAGTTGCGCGCCGCCGCCGCCCGCCTGCCCAGCACGGTCAATCAGTTGGAGGCCGGGCTGCGCAGCGCGCGTGGGGCCACGCTGGATGTGCAGGCGGATCTGGTGCCCATCCTGCGCGACCTGCGCGCCATGACCGCCAATCTGCGCGATGTGACCGAGGCGCTGCGGCGCTCGCCCAGCCAGACCCTGCTGGGGGGGCCGCCCCCGCTGCCCGCCGGAGCCAACCGATGAACCGACGCCTCGCCCTCGCTTTGCTGCTGCCCGGCTGCTCGGTGCTGCCGGACCGGCCCTATGTTGAAACCCGCCGCTTTCCGCTCGAGGCAGCGCGCCCGGCGGAATTGCCGGCCCGCCGCCCTGCCGGGCGCGAGGCGCTGCTGGTGCGCGACATGCGCGCGGGGCCGGGGCTGGACCGGCGCGGCCTGCGCAGCATTCGTGCCGATGGCACCCTGGCCATCGCGGCCTATGCCGAATGGGCCGCCCCACCGGCCGAGGCGGCAGAGGCCAGCCTGCGGGCCTGGCTGCGCGCCAGCGGGATGTTCGCCGCTGTCGCCGCGCCGGGCTCGCGCATCGCGGCCGCGCTGGTGCTGGAAAGCGAATTGCTGGCGCTGGAGGTTGATGCCTCTGGCACGGCGCGCGCCACGCTGAGCGTCTTGCTGGTGGAGGAGAGCGGCCTGGCCTCGGCGCGGCTGCGCGGGCAATTCGGCGCCCATGGCACCGCCGCGCGGCAGGGCGAGGGTGAGGCCGCCGATGCCCGCGCCATGGTCGCCGCCCTGGGCGCAGCCCTGGCGGTGATGGAAGCGGAATTGGCGGCAGCGCTCAATCGCCAGCCATTGCCGCGCTGAGCGCCAGCACATGCGCCGCCGTGCTGGCGGCCAGGGCCTGCAGATCATAGCCACCCTCCAGCATGCTCACCACCGGCACGCCGGGGGCGGCTTCGATGATGGCGCGGGTGATCCAGGCGAAATCCACCTCATTGAGCCGCAATTGCGCCAGCGGGTCGCGGATATGGGCGTCAAAGCCGGCGGAAATGAGGATCAGGCCGGGGGCGAAACCGGTCAGGCGCGGCAGGGCTTCGGCCCAGGCCAGGCGGAAATGCTCGCCGGCGGCGCCGGGCGGCAGCGGGATGTTCAGCACATTGCCCACGCCACGCTCGGCGGCCGCGCCGGTGCCGGGATAGAGCGGCATTTGGTGGCTGGAGATGAATAGGATCGAGGGATCAGCCTCGACACAGGCCTGGGTGCCATTGCCGTGATGCACATCGAAATCGACGATCGCCACCCGTGCCACGCCGAGTTCGGCCTGGGCATGGCGGGCGGCCACCACGACATTGCTGAACAGGCAAAAGCCCATGGGCTGCTCAGGCTCGGCATGATGGCCGGGCGGGCGCACCGCGCAAAAGGCGGCCCGCGCCTCGCCGCGTAACACCGCCTCGACGGCACGAATGCCCGCGCCGGCGGCACGCAGCGCGGCCTCGGCGCTGCCATGGCTCATGATGGTATCGGCATCGAGCCGCGCACGCTCCCCCGCCTCGGGGCGGATATCGAGGATGGCTGAGACATAGGCGGGCGGATGGGCGCGGGCGAGTTGCGCCTCAGTCGCCGCCGGCGCCGCCTCTCGATGCAGGGCGGCGAAATCAGGTGCTTCCAGCGCCTGCCAGATTGCGCGCAGCCGGTCCGGGCATTCCGGATGGCCCTCGCCCATATCATGGCCGAGGCAGGCCTCGTGGGTGAGGTAGAGGATGGGTTTGTCAGCCATCGGCGCGCCGGCGCAGCACGAAGCGGAAATCATCGCCCTCGCGGGTGGCGCTGAGCAGGGCATGGCCGGTCTCGCTGGCGAAGGCGGGGAAATCGGCCTCGGCAGCCGGGTCGGTGGCCAGCACGGTCAACTCAGCGCCCGGCGGCATGCCGCGCAGCGCCTTATTGGCCTTGAGCACCGGCAGGGGGCAGCGCAGGCCGCGCACATCCAGGGTCTGTTCCATATCTGCCATGCAGCATGAGGCGAGGCTTGCCGGCAAGGGGTGGCTTGGGTCAGGGTGGCGCATGCGCATGGGTGTGGATCTGGGCGGCACGAAGATCGAGGTGGCGGTGCTCGATGGCGCCGGCGAGGTGGTGCTGCGCCGCCGGGTGGCCACGCCGCGCAGCTATGATGGCGTTCTGGCGGCGATTGCCGGGCTGGTGGCCGGGGCCGAGGCCGAGCTGGGCGCCTGCTGTTCCCTGGGCATTGGCATTCCCGGCAGCCTCAGCCCGGCCACTGGCCTGGTGCGCGGCGCCAATTCCACCTGGCTGAATGGCGGGCGGCTGCAGGAGGATCTGGAGCGCGTATTGGCCCGCCCCATCCGGCTGAGCAATGACGCGAATTGCCTGGCCATGAGCGAGGCGGCGGATGGCGCGGCGGCGGGCGAGGCCATGGTCTTCGCCGCCATCCTAGGCACCGGGGTGGGCGCTGGGCTGGTGATCAATGGCCGGGTGATCGAGGGTGCCAATCGGGTGGCGGGCGAATGGGGCCATAACCCCCTGCCCTGGATGAGCCGCGACGAACACCCTGGGCGCCGCTGCTGGTGCGGCCGGGAGGGCTGCATCGAAACCTTCCTCTGCGGCCCGGCGCTGGCAACTGATGCGGATGGGCCTGAGGCGCGCGATGCCGCTGCCCTGCCGGCGCGGGCGGCGGCGGGGGATAGGCAGGCGGCGGCGGCACTGGCCCGGCACAGCCATCGGCTGGCCCGGGCGCTGGCCCATGTCATCAATATGCTCGACCCGCATTGCATCGTGCTGGGGGGTGGGCTGTCGAATATGGCGCATCTTTATGTCGAGGTGCCCAGGCTTTGGGGCCAATGGGTGTTTTCCGATGTGGTGCGCACCAGGCTGGTGCCGGCCCGGCATGGTGACAGCTCCGGCGTGCTGGGCGCGGCCCGGCTGTGGTGACGGCGCAGAGCCTGTGCCGCGATTGCGGCGAACAGGGTTTTGCCTCCGCCATCTGCCCCGCCTGCCACAGCCGCCGCGTGCTGCGCCATGATGAACTCTTCGCGCTGACCATCGCCCATATTGATTGCGACGCTTTCTACGCCAGCGTGGAAAAACGCGACGCGCCGGAACTGGCGGCCAAGCCGGTGATCGTGGGCGGGGGCCGGCGCGGGGTGGTGGCGGCCTGCTGCTATATTGCCCGCACCCGCGGCGTGCGCTCGGCCATGCCGATGTTCAAGGCGCTGGCGGCCTGCCCCGATGCGGTGGTGCTGCGGCCCAATATGGCGAAATACGCCGCCGAGGGCGCGCGCATCCGCGTCATGATGCAGGGGCTCACGCCGCTGGTGGAGCCGATGAGTATTGACGAGGCGGTGCTTGACCTCTCGGGCACCGAGGCGCTGCATGGCGCACCACCCGCCGCCGTGCTGGCGGCATTCGCCCGCCGGGTGGAGCGCGAGGTGGGGGTGACGATTTCCGTGGGCCTCGCCGCCAATCGGCTGCTGGCGAAGATTGCGGCCGGGCGGGACAAGCCACGCGGCTTTGCGGTGATAGGCCGGGCCGAGGCGGCGGGGCTGCTGGCGGGCGAGCCGGTGCGGCTGCTGCCCGGCGTCGGCGCAGCGATGGCGGCGAAGCTGCATGCGGCGGGGTTTACCCGCCTCGGCCAACTAGCGGCGCTGGATGCGCGTGACGCCGCGCGGCGCTTTGGCGAGGAGGGGCCAAGCCTGGCCGCCCGCGCCCGCGGCGAGGATAACCGCCCCGTGGTGCCCGGGCGCGAGACCAAAAGTGTGAGCGCCGAGACCACTTTCGAAACCGATATGACCAACCAGGCCGAGCTGGAGGTGGTGCTGTGGCGGCTGTGCGAAACACTCTCGCGCCGGCTGGCGGCGAAGGATTTTTCCGCCGGCGGCGTGGTGCTGAAGCTCAAGACCGCCGGCTTTGCCAGCCGCACCCGGGCGGCGCGGCTCGCCGCGCCTTCGCTGGTGCCCGATATCCTGTTCGCCGCCGCGAGGAACCTGCTGGCGCGGGAGGTGGATGGCACCGCCTTCCGCCTGCTGGGCATCGGCGCCAGCCCGTTGATGCCGGCCGGCGATGCCGACCAACCCGATCTGGCCGACCCCGATGCCGAGCGGCGGAGGGCGCGCTGGGCGGCGATGGAGAGCCTGCGCCAGCGCTTTGGCGAGGATGCGGTGCGGCGCGGGCGGGGGCTGGTGGGTAAAACCTGAGGGCAAGCGGTTGCCTCGGTGCCGTGGTAGGATGTACCCGTGCCGACGACCGGCCAGGACAACACGCCATGCAAACGCCCAATGACATCAACGCCGCGCAGCAGATGATGCGCTATGACGCCAACAAGAAAACCGCGCTGATCGCCTATCTGCTGTGGTTCTTCGCCGGCTATCTGGGGGCGCATCGCTTCTATCTCGGCCGCATAGTCTCTGGGCTGATCATGCTTGTGCTCTTCATACTGTCCTGCGTCGGCATGTTGATTCTGGTGGGCTTCATCGGGCTGGCGGTGATCGGGCTGTGGTGGCTGATCGATGGCTTTCTTATCCCGGGCATGATCAGCGACGCGAATAACAAGCTGATCAACAGCCTGCGCTGATCACTCCGGCTGCACGCCGGCACGGCTGAGGATGGACAGGCCGCGCGGCGCGGCCTCGGCGATAAAGGCTTCGAATTGCGCGGCGGTTTCGCCCAGCACCGGTTGCCCGCCCAGGTCACCCAGCTTGCGCGCCACCTCGGGCGTGGCCGCCGCCGCCTGCACCGCGGCATTGAGCCGGGTGACCTCGGCCGGGGCCAGGCCGCGCGGCCCCCAAAAGGCAAACCAGGGGGCGACGGGGGCGAGTGCGGGCATGCCCATCTCGGCCGCATTGGGGATTTCTGGCGCCACAGCGGTGCGGCCCGGCCCGGTCACGCAATAGGCCTTCAGCCGCCCCGCCCGCACCAGCGGCAGGGCCGAGAGCAGCGGCGCCATCATCAGGCTGGTCTGGCCACCGACCACATCGGCGATGGCGGGCCCGGTGCCGCGATAGGAGACGATCAGGACCGGAACGCCCACTTCCAGCCGGAACAACTCGGTGGCGAGATGGCCGGAGGTGCCGAGCGAGGTATTGGCGAAGGCATGCGCCTGAGGCCGGGCGCGGATATCGGCGATGAGCGCCGGCAGATCCGCCGCCGCCAACCCCGGCGCGCCCACCAGCACCAGCGGCGAGATGGCCAGGCGGGCGATGGGGGTGAAATCGGCGATGGGGTCATAGGGCACCCGGGCCATCACGCCGCGGGCCAGGAGATGGCTGTCCGAATTGCATAGCAGGGTGCGGCCATCGGCCTCGGCGCGGGCCACCGCAGCGCTGCCCACCGCGCCATTGGCGCCGGAGCGGTTCTCCACCACCCATGGCGCGCCCTGCGACTGGGTCAGCGCCTCGGCGAAAATGCGGCCCGAGACATCAATGCCGCCACCGGGGGGAAAAGGCACCACGAGCCGCACGCCGGCAGATTGCGCGCGCGCCGCCCCGGCCAGGGCGAGGGAGGGCATGACAAGCAGGGCGCGGCGGTGCATCGGTGTTCTTTCGATCATCTGCCAAAGGAATACGCCGTGGCCACTGAACCGCAAGAGCTTGAAATGCTGGCCCAGGCCAATCGACTCCTCGCACGGGAGGGCATTGTGGATGATTTCGGCCATGTCGCGCTGCGCGATGGCAGCGACCCCAGCCGCTTCTGGCTCTCCCGCGCCCTGCCGCCCAATGCGGTAACGGCGGCTGATCTGCGGCGCTATGATGCTGAGGGGCGCTGCGAGGATGCCACGGTGCACAGCTATTCGGAGGCGGTGCTGCATGCGCGCATTTTTGCCGCCAGGCCCGATGTGATGGTGTGCATCCATCATCATGCGAGGCCGTTGCTGCCCTTCACCATGCCCGGCGCGCCGCCGCTGCGGCCGGTGTTTCATACCGGTGCGATCATGGGTTGGGATGTGCCGGTGTGGGACAGCGCACCCTTCGGCGCCTCGGGCATGCTGGTCGATACCCTGGCCAAGGCCGATAGTCTGGCCGAGGCGCTGGGCGGCAACCGTGCTGCCCTGCTGCGCGCACATGGCGCCGTGGTGGTGGGCTCGGGCATTGCCGAGGCGGTGATGATCGCGATCTATATGGCCGAGAATGCCGCCGTGGCGCTGAGTTGCGGCGCGCCGCATCTCCCCGTGCCAAGTCTTTCGCGCGAGGAGGCGGCCGAGACCGCGCGCCGGCTGCTCAACCCGCCGACCATCGCCCGGGTTTGGGCCGGGCGGCAGCGGGGGGTGTAATTACCGCCCTAACCCGTCCCAGAAATCCTTCACCTTGGCGAAGAAGCCCTCGCTTTCGGGGGAGGATTTGCCGCTCTGCACCGCCTCAGCCTCGAAAGCCTCCAGCAATTCCTTCTGCTTGGCGCTGAGGTTCTGCGGGGTTTCGACCGCCACCTGAACATACATGTCGCCACGGGCAGGGTTGCGCAGCACGGAGAAACCCTTGCCGCGCAGGCGGAAGGAATCGCCCGACTGGGTGCCGGCGGGAATGGTGACGCGCGAGCGGCCGCCATCGATGGAGGGCACCTCGATCTGCCCGCCCAGCGCCGCCTGGGTCATGCGCAGCGGCACGCGGACCATGATATTGGGTCCCTCGCGCTGGAAGATGGGGTGCGCCTTCACGCCGACATCGACATAGAGATCGCCAGCCGGCGCACCGCGCAGGCCGGCCTCGCCCTCGCCGGTCAGGCGGATGCGGGTGCCATCCTCCACGCCGGCGGGAATGGTGACGTTGAGCGTGCGGTCGCGCTGCACCCGGCCAGCGCCGAGGCAGATCTTGCAGGGGTTCTTGATGATCCGCCCGCTGCCCGAGCAGGTGGGGCAGGTTCGTTCGACCAGAAAAAACCCCTGCTGGCTGCGCACCTTGCCCGCGCCACGGCAGGTGCCGCATGGCTGGACGCTGGCGCTGCCGCCCTCGGCCCCGCTGCCGGTGCAGGCATCGCATTGCACCGAGGAGGGGACGCGCAGTGTTTTCTTGGTGCCGGCAAAGGCCTCCTCCATGGAGATGGAGATATCCTGCCGCAAATCGGCGCCACGGCCGGCCTGCTGACGCTGGCCGCCACGGCCGGTGAATTGGCCGAAGATATCGGCGAACATATCCTCAAAACCGCCAGGGCCGCCCTGGCCACCGCCGCCACCGCCCTCGAAGGCAGCATGGCCGTAACGATCATAGGCGGCGCGCTTTTCCCCATCCTTGAGGATGTCGTAAGCCTCATTGGCTTCCTTGAACTTGCCCTCAGCGGCGGGGTTGCCCTGGTTGCGGTCAGGGTGGTGCTGCATGGCGAGTTTGCGATAGGCGCGCTTGAGGTCGTCGTCAGTCGCGTTGCGCTGGACGCCGAGCACTTCGTAGTAGTCACGTTTAGCCATGGATCGCCCCTAAAAAAAGCATCGGGGGAATGAATTCCCCCGAACCCCCTTCTTTTATTTTTGATTTATTAGCGCTAGCTGATAAGTTAGCGCCAATAAGATAAAAATAAAAGAATGGGGGCCTGGAGGAAATTCATTTCCCCCAGTTTTCTACCAAATCAATTAGGTTTCTTCTTCTTAGGATCGACTTCCTCAAACTCAGCATCAACCACCTTATCATTCGGCTTCGCCCCGGGCTGTTCGCCAGCAGCGGGCGCTTCCTCGGCGGCCTGGGCCTTGTACATCGCCTCGCCCAGCTTCATTGCCACCTGGCTGAGCGCCTCGGCAGCGGCCTGGATGGCGGCGGTGTCCTGGCCTTCCATCGCGGTGCGGGCGGCGGCAATGGCCTGCTCGGCGGCCAGTTTCTCGGCCTCGGGCACCTTGCCTTCGTTTTCCTTGATGGTCTTCTCGGTGGAGTGCACCAGGGTATCGAGCTGGTTGCGCGCCTCCACCCCTTCACGGCGCTGGCGGTCAGCCTCGGCATTGGCCTCGGCCTCTTTCACCATGCGCTCGATATCAGCCTCGGAGAGGCCGCTGCGCGCCTGGATCTTGATTTGCTGCTCCTTCTGGGTGGCCTTGTCCTTGGCGCTGACGGAGACGATGCCGTTGGCGTCAATGTCGAAGGTCACCTCGATCTGCGGCACGCCGCGCGGCGCGGGGGGGATGCCCTGCAGGTCGAAATTGCCGAGCAGCTTGTTATCGGCCGCCATTTCACGCTCGCCCTGGAACACCTTGATGGTGACCGCGGTCTGATTGTCATCGGCGGTGGAGAAGGACTGGCTCTTCTTGGTGGGAATGGTGGTGTTGCGGTCGATCAGGCGGGTGAAGACGCCGCCCAGCGTCTCGATACCCAGCGAGAGGGGTGTGACGTCGAGGAGGAGAACATCCTTCACATCGCCCTTCAGTACGCCGCCCTGGATGGCGGCGCCGATGGCGACCACCTCATCGGGGTTGACGTTGCGGGCCGGGTCCTTGCCGAAGAACTGTTTGACGGCCTCGATCACCTTGGGCATGCGGGTCATGCCGCCGACCAGGATGACTTCGTCGATCTCGCCCGCCGTCAGGCCAGCATCCTTCAGCGCATTGCGGCATGGCTCCATGGTGCGCGCCACCAGGTCATCCACCAGGCTTTCCAGCTTGGCGCGGGTGAACTGCATGACGAGGTGCTTGGGGCCGGAGGCATCGGCGGTGATGAAGGGCAGGTTGATTTCGGTCTGCTTGGCGGAGGACAGCTCGATCTTGGCCTTTTCGGCGGCTTCCTTCATCCGCTGCAGGGCGAGTTTGTCGCCACGCAGATCGATGCCGTTTTCTTTCTTGAACTCATCGGCGAGGTAATCGATCACCCGCTGGTCGAAATCCTCGCCGCCGAGGAATGTGTCACCATTGGTGGATTTCACCTCGAAGACGCCATCGCCGATTTCGAGCACGGAGACGTCAAAAGTGCCGCCGCCGAGGTCATAGACCGCGATAATGCCGGAGGTCTTCTTGTCCATGCCATAGGCGAGGGCCGCGGCGGTGGGCTCGTTGATGATGCGCAGCACTTCGAGGCCCGCAATGGCGCCGGCCTCCTTGGTGGCCTGGCGCTGGGCGTCATTGAAATAGGCGGGGACGGTGATGACGGCCTGGGTGACCTTCTCGCCCAGGAAATCCTCGGCGGTTTGCTTCATTTTGGCCAGAATATCGGCCGAAATCTGCTGCGGCGCGTAGGTCTTGCCCTCAACCTCCACGGCGGCGTCACCATTGGCGGCGGCGACGATCTTATAGGGGGCGAGGCCGGCCTCCTTCTTCACCATCGCATCCTCGAACCGGCGGCCGATAAGGCGCTTGGTGGCGAAGAGGGTATTGGTGGGGTTGGTCACCGCCTGGCGCTTGGCGGCCTGGCCGACGAGGCGCTCACCATTCTTGGCGAAGGCGACCATGGAGGGGGTGGTGCGGGCACCTTCGGCGTTCTCGATCACCTTGGGTTCGCCATCCATAATGGCGATGCAGGAATTGGTGGTGCCGAGATCGATACCGATGACTTTGCTCATCCGGGTGTACTCCTGGTGTGCGGCGGCTTGGATGCGGCCCCAGAAGGCACCGCGCCCGGCCCCTCGCGGATGGGGTTTGGGTTCGAAACCCCGTTCAGATATTCAACGGGTGGCGGCTGGGCAAGGGGGTTTGTGCCGCGAAAACGGAAAAGCGCGGATTAATGCCTCGGGGCGGCGCGGGTATAGAAGCCGACGGGGTGGAGTTTTGGCAGGTGGAGTGGGAGAGGGGAGGGCATCTGGACGAGCTGAGGCGCCACCTATGCGCTAAGATGAGCCCTCAGCCGTTCGGGAACCCAATACCGGGGCCCGTTTTACACGGTCACGACGCGCGCCGGCCAAAACCCCAGCCTGCGTGTCAGTTCGGCGCTGCCCACCATGTGGCGGAAGGCATCGCGCGGGCCAAATTGGCCGCCGGGGAGTTACGAAGCTTCGGCTGCCGCATTTGCAAATGTGACGACCTCGTCGACAACTTCTCTCATACGCAGCATATCAAGCATCGACATGACGATTTACTTTCGACTCATTTTTTCCATAGATGAAATCTCCATGGCATTCGGATATTTTTATCCCTTCAATATTAAATGTTATATTTATATGGCAGTAACGTTCGCGCATTTATGTTGGTATTAAAAATTGTTTACAGACATTATTTCTGTGGATCCATACAAACGAAAATGAACTTCGATTTTCATTTGTTTTCGGCCAATGGGAGTTGCCCAGCCTGACCAGGAATGAAATGGGTGCTCACCAGGACGGTACTGGAGAATTATATTTCTGGGACTCGCCAGTGGAACGCCATCAATATTGATTTCGACCAATTCAACGGGCAATTCGCTTATTGCCGTCACAGTGAACCTGAGGGTGGTGCGTTGCCCAGTCCATTCCCTGGCAGGCCAGGTCGCCCATAAGCCATAGGCAAACGCCGCCAAAACCGCGGCCAGGATGCCTAAAAACAGCCGCAACCATCCCAACAAGGCACAACACCCCCATTGATGCCAAGGCATATATCAGAACATAAGCCGATATGCAAGGATAAATTCCTTTCCCGGCATATTTTTGAACCAGACGCAACTACGCGGCTTGCCCAGCTCTGCGCGCCGGGTCCGGGATTCGCATGGCAGCTGGCTCCTCAGCCGGCGCGCTTGCCCAGAGCAGAGGCTGCGGCCGCCGCTCCAACGGCTCTGGCGGCGGAGCGAAGATGCAAGCCCGCTGCTGCAGGGGCTGTTAGATCTGGTTATTCGGTTGGGCGGGCGGGCAGCAAGCCCAATTGCTCAATGCGACGGCAGATCATCCTCCAGCGTGATGAGCGCACCCAGCACCTGGCCGCCCTTCACGTTCACCAGGAACGGATTGACCTCGCCCCCGGTGACCTCTCGGCGATGCGCCTGGCGCGAGTGCCATCGCCTCAGGCGATGGGTTGGGCGTGCAACTGAACAGCAATGCCCTCCAACCCGGTTACGGCGGGGTAGCGCTGCATCACCAGCGGGTCATGGCCAGGGATGATATGCTGCGGGCTGGGCGCGAGGGCGCGCAGCCTGTCAAACCCGTCCAGCATGCCGCCGACATGGAAGGCGGTGGTGAAAGGGCGGTTCTTCTCCAAATTCTCGTAGAAATGCGTGACGTCGGTGGCCAGCACGACTGTGCCGCGCGCGGTGTTGACGGTGACGCATTGCAGCCCGGCGCTATGGCCGCCGCAGGCATGGATCTTCAGCCCCGGTGCGAGTTCCGCATCGCCATCATGCCATGCCACGCGCTCGGCGAAATTCATCCGGATGATACCGGCGACATCCTCGACCTCGAAGGAATGCCTCAGGCGGGCGTGCTTCATGTAATGGCCGCAGGCGTATTGCATCTCCGCCTCCTGCAGATGGAAGCGCGCCTTGGCGAATTTGTGGAAGCTGCCGACATGGTCGTAATGCAGGTGGCTGATGATCACATCCTCGACCATGTCGGGGTCGATGCCCAGCAGCTTCAGGCTCTCGATCGGGCAGCGCAGATAGGTGCGCTTGCGCCGTGCCGCCACCTCCGCGGTGAAGCCGGTATCGATAATCCAGGCCTTTCCCGCACCAACCGCCGCCCAGACGAAATAATCCATCGGCATCGGCGCGTCATGCGGATCGCCGCCAATGAAATGCTCGGCGCGCCTGGCCTCGCGCATGGCGTAGCGCAGGGCATAGACCTGATAAATGGGGATCATACCGCCTTGATCCAGCCGCCATCGACATCGAGGATAGCGCCCTGGATATAGCTGGCCTGAGCACTGGCGAGGAACGCGACGACGCTGGCGATCTCGCTCGCCTCGCCGAAACGGGCGACGCCGGTGGCCTCGGCCAGCGCCGTGGCCGCCGCAGCCTCGTCCAGGCCGCGCTCCTCCATCACGGTCGCGATGCGGCTCGTCAGCCTTTCGGTGCGGATACTGCCGGGGTTAATGCAATTCACCCGCACGCCATCGCGCACGCCGCGATCAGCCAGGGATTTGGTCAGGTTCATCAGTGCCGCGTTGATCGAGCCGCCGATGGTGAAATCGGCACTCGCGATCTTGCCGCCGGCGCCGGCGATATGCACCACGCTGCCTTCGCTGGCCCGCAGATGCGGCCAGGCCGCGCGGGTCAGCCGAACGGCCGCCAGAAACTTCCCGGCGGTGCTATCAGCCCAGTCCTCATCGCTCAGCGTCAGAAAATCGCCGCGCTTCGTGGCCCCCGCGCTGTTCACCAGCAGGTCCAGCCGGCCGAAGCGCATGATGGCATCGGCCACCGCGGCGGCGGGCACCAGGGGATCGCGCAGGTCGCCAGCAAAACCCGCAGCCCCCGGCACGTCGCAGCCACCACGCGCCACGCCCAGCACATCCATGCCCTCTGCCACCAGCCGCTCGACAATGGCACGGCCAATGCCCTTGCTGGCGCCACTGACCAGCGCGACGCGGCCCTTCAGATCCTGATGCATCGCTCACTCCATCCGCAGATTGGCGGTGCGGACGAGGGTGGTCATCCGCTCCATCTCGGTCTTGAGATAGTCGCCGAATTGCGCGGGCGTGCCGCCTATTACCTCGGCGCCGAGATCGAGCAGCCTGGCACGGCTCTCGGGCGAGCCGACAATGGCCATGATGGCCAGGTTCAGCCGCGCGATGATGGCAGGCGAGATGCCCGCCGGGCCGATCATCGCGTACCATTCCACGATCTCGAAGCCGGGCAGCCCGGCCTCGGCCACCGTGGGCAGTTCCGGCAAATAGGCCTGGCGGGTGGCGGCGGTCACGGCCAGCGCGCGGAGCGAATCAGCGCGGACGAAAGGCAGGGTGGAACTGGCATTGCCAAACATCAGCTGCAATTGCCCGCCCACCAGGTCGGCCAGCGCCGGCCCGCCGCCGCGATAGGGGATATGCACCATGTCGATGCCCGTCGCCGCCTTGAACATCTCGCCCGCGATATGGACCGAGCTGCCAATGCCCGGCGAGCCATAGGAAAGACGGCCAGGATTGGCGCGGCCATAGGCGATCAAATCCTGCACGCTATGGATCGGCAGCGCCTTATTCACCACCAGGATATTCGCGACATTGGCGAGGTGGAGGATGGGCGCCACGTCATTCACCGGGTGATAGGGCTGGCGCGTCAGCAGCGCGCCGGTCACCAAGGTGCTGATGGTCAGGCAGATGGTGTGGCCATCGGCGGGCGCGCGCAGCGTTTCCACCACACCCACCGCGCCCGCGCCACCGCTGCGGTTCTCCACCACCACGGCTTGGCCCAGCGCCGTGGCCAGGGGAGGGGCAACCTGCCGGGCCAGGATGTCGGTCGTTCCACCGGGCGGAAAAGGGCTGATCAGGCGGATAGGCCGGCTGGGCCAGGTGCCTTGGGCGCGCGCGGTGGGGGCAAGGAGGGCTGGCGTGGCCAGGAGGGCGGTTCTGCGCTGCATCACATCACCAACGGGCGGCGATATTTGCTGCTGACCGTCTCAGGCTTGATCAGCCCGCCGGCCAGCGCCAGGGTCCAATAGCCGATATCGGCGAGGTGGACGATGGTGGCCTCCAGGCTGCGCACCAGCAATTCGCCCTCCCCACTATGGGCACCAGCGATATGCGCCACCTCCTCCGGCAGGCCGGCGAGGAGGCACAGATGCACACCATAGGCGGGGTGACGGATGCTGGGCAGGCCGGCGCCGCGCGGATCTGCCTCCCAACGCCTGCGGTTCTCCGGGTCGAATTCCCAGGGTTTGCCGACATCGTGGCAAAGGCCGCCGGCAATCACGATGTCATGCTTCACCGCCATCTCGGGGTGGCAGGCCTGCATCTCATGGCCCATGCGCATGGCGAGGCGGGTGACGCCGCGGATGTGATGCGTCTGGTCGCCCGCCTTGAGGGTCATCGAGCCCGGGTTGCCGCTGGGCGGGATGTCGCGAATGGCAGCGTATGAGGAGCGGGCAAGGGCCAGCGCCCAGGCCTCGATCACACCGCGGCGCAGGCCCGCATCGGTGATCTCGGCAATCTCAGGCAGTTCCTCGGCGATCTGTGCGCGCAGCGCGTCATCCGGCTCGCTTGGCATTTGCAATCCCTCACCCTTTGCATACACAATTCGCACGACTAGGCTCCTGCGAGAAGACAGGGAGTGGTTCATGCGTCGCACCGTGCTGAAGGCCATGCTGGCGGCGCCTTGCGCCTGGGCGCAGCCTGCGGGTTTCCCCAACAGGTCGCTGCGGATGATCGTGCCCTTCGCCGCCGGCGGGGCCGCCGATGTCGTGGCCCGGCTGATGGCGCAGGGCATGAGCGAGGCGCTGGGCCAGCAGGTGGTGGTGGAGAATCGCGGCGGCTCGGGCGGCGTGCTCGGCTCGGAGGCGGCGCTGGCCGCACCGGCGGATGGCTACAGCTTCGTCTTCCACACCCTCTCCTCGGCGGTGATCAATGCGGGGCTGTATCGCAACCTCAGCTTCGATGTGCGGCAGGCCTTTCTGCCGGTCTCGCTGGTGGGGGTGCTGCCCAATGTGATTCTGGTGAATGGCCGCTTTCCGGCGCGCAACCTCGCGGAGTTGATCGCGCTGCTGCGGGCCAATCCCGGCAAATACACCTACGCCTCCTCCGGCAATGGCACGATCACCCATCTCTCCGCGCAATTGCTGATGACAATGATCGGGGCGCAGGCGCTGCATGTGCCCTATCGCGGCTCCGGCCCCGCGCTGCAGGATCTGGCTGCGGGCAATGCAGACATCATGGTCGATACGCTGGGCGGCGGCCCCGGCCTGCTCGAGGCTGGGCATATCAGGGCGCTGGCGGTGACCTCGGCACGCAGAAGCGCCACCCTGCCCAATGTGCCAACCGCAGCCGAGGCCGGGCTGCCAGGCTATGAGACCACCAATTGGCACGGCATCTTCGCCACCCAAAACACCCCAGCCGCGGCGGTGGCCAGGCTGGAGGCGGCCGCGATGGCAGCAGTACGCAGCCCCGCCACACGGGCGAGGCTGGTGCAGGTGGGGCTAGAGCCGGCCGGCAGCACCGGCGCCGAATTGGCCAGTTTCTGGGATGCACAACAGGCGCTGTGGCTGCCCATCGTCAGGGCTTCAGGCGCGACGCCGGATTAACAAAGCAAGATTGGAGAGAAAGTATTCTCTCCAAACCTCTCATCTTTTTTTATCTGAAAAAAAGGAATGGCGGGGGGTTTGGGGGGAGGAAACACTTTTTCCTCCCCCCATGCTTGTTCACCCCAGCGCCGCCATAAACCCAGGAAGATCATCCCGCCAAACCGCCGCAATAGCCGCCTCGGCCTGCGGCGCATTCGCCACGAACTTGGCCTCCAATTGGGCGTCGCTCAGCGGCTTTGCCTCGCTGCCCAGTGGTGTCTCCACCGTGTGGGTCAGGCTGCGCCCATCCGCGAGGGTCAGCGTCACCCGCGCCGCGCCGCGCGGCAGGGCGGTGTCCAATTCCGCGCGCACAAGGCCGCGCATGGCGGCGAGTGCTGGGTCGGCCACCGCCGGCTCCTCAAAATCCGCAACCCCCGCCGTGCCGCGCACCAGGCCCAGCGCCACGCAATGATGGATGCTCACCCGGGCGTCGCGGGCATTGCTCACCACGCGGTCGCCGCGCGCCAGCAGCAGCGCGTCGCCGGCGACCGTGATGGCGGTGATCGCATCGAGGGGGGCTGCGTCGCGCAGCGCAATTGCCGCGTCGATGACGGCGTGGAAGACGATGCCGGCGGGGTAGGGTTTGAAGGTGTTGCGGGCGATTTCCCAGCGATCGCCCAAGCCCTCCAGCATGGCTGAGAGGTCGGGCGTATCGCCCATGGCGCGCGCCCAGCCCAGAGCGCCCTCGATGGCCGTGGGTGCCGCCTGCCAGCCGGCTTCGGCGAAGAGCGCCGCCTGCAGCCCGTGCCGCGCCGCGTTGCCGACGCCAAGGTTCTTTCCGGCCGTTGGCAGGTTTTCCACGATGCTGCCCGCGAGGCTGGCGGCGAGACCAATGGCATGGGCGGAGCGCACCGCATCCAGCCCCAGCAGCCTCGCGCAGCCGGCGGCGGCGCCCAGCACGCCGGTGGTTGCGGTGATGTGCCAGCCGCGATCGTAATGCCCGGGCGAGACGCCAAGGCCGATGCGGCAGGCCACCTCGCCGCCGAGCAGGAAGGCATGCAGCACGGCGGTGCCTGGCAATCCGCGCAGCTCGGCCAGCGCCAGCAATGGCGGGAAGATGGGCGCTGCGGGGTGGATCACCGTTGCCAGGTGGGTGTCGTCATAATCGAGCAGATTGGCGGCGATGGCGTTGACGAAGGCGGCTGTCATCGGGTCGGTACGCGTCGCCTGGCCAATCACGGTGGCGGCGGGCGCGCCGGCGGTGGGCAGCATCACGCTGAGTGCGGCGCGCACGGTCGCGTCCTGCGCCACGCCCATGGCGCAGCCGAGATGGTTGAGCAATGTCCGCCGCGCCGCGTGCAGCAGGGCGGCGGAGGGGGCGTCATGATGGGCCGTGAAGGCGCCGAGGGTCTGGGTGACGGTCATGCGGCTTTGTCTAACAGCCCCTTGCCGCCACCGCCTACCGCCCAGCGGGTTCCCCAAGGGACCGGTACCCGGACGGATGCCCTCCCGTTCAGCGCTCGCTGGTAAATCTGCCGGGCTCCGCTAAGCCAGGAACAATCCATCAGGCAGCCTGCCCTTTGCCACGGCTGCCACCGCGTGGTCCAATTCCTCCAGGCTTGAGGTGCCGATGATATTCGTCGAAATCTCCGGCGCACCGATCACAAAGCGCAAGGCGAGTTCCACGAGATTCGCCGCATGGCCGGCGGCGACCAGCGGCAGGAACCGTCGCGCCGCCGAAACATCCTGCGCATAGGTCTCGCCCGAGGCGATCGGCTCAACATTCTGCACGCCAAGCGGGCTGCGCGCTTCCGTGCCGCTCAATGCACCGCCGGCGAGGATTCGAATGGCCATCACGCCGATATCCGCCCCGGCCGCATGCCGGATCACCCCGCCCAGATCGGGCGCATCCGGGCGGGCGGGGCCGATGCCGCTGGGATTGAGAAGGTTATAGGGCATCTGCGCGGTGGCGAAGCCGCCGACATCCAGCACCTGCCGGAGCGCTACCGCATCGCCCAGGCCCGTGATGCCGAAAAAGCGGAACTTCCCTGCCGCGCGCAGGCGCTCCAGCGCCGGCACGGCTTCATTGAGGATTTGCTCGGGGGTGAAAGATGGCTCCGCACCCGCGAGGGTGATCGGGTTGTGCAGCTGGAAGATATCCACGCTATCCCGCCCGAGGCGGGACAAACTCTCCTCCAGCGAGGATGTGATGCGCCCCGCGATATCGTTGCGCTGCCCAGCAAAAACCCGCAATTTGGTCCCGACCACGGGATGGGCGCCGAGACCGCGAAGGGCGCGGCCCAGATTGCGTTCAGAGGCGCCGTCACCATAGACGGCGGCGGTATCGAAATAGGTGATGCCGTGATCCAGCGCGCGGCCAATGGCGCGGTCCTGCTCGGCCGCACTTCCCTTGACCATCAGCCCGCCAATGGCGCCGCAGCCATAGCCGAGCACAGAGACAGAAAGCCCCGTTCGCCCCAATCGCCGCTGTTCCATCCCAGATCTCCCCATGAATTGGGGCGGATGCTGGGCCATGGCGGCGCTTGCGGCAAGCCAGGCCGCACGCCATGCTCGCAGCAGAACCGGCCGCAGATGCCGGATTGGAGGATGCCCCGATGATGTGGTCTCGCCGCCTGCTGCTCGCCGCAGCGCCCAGCCTTGCTGTCACGCGCAAAGCCGCCGCCGCTTATCCGGACCGGCCCGTACGCGTCATCGTCCCCTTCGCCGCCGGCGGCAATACCGACATCCTGGCGCGCATCCTCACCGCTCGCATGGCCGAGCGGCTGGGCATACCGATGGTCATCGAGAACCGGGCGGGTGCGGGCGGCAGCATCGGCGCGGAGTTGGTCGCGCGGGCCTCGCCAGATGGCTATACGCTACTCTTCGGCGCGGGTGGGCCGCTGACGGCCAATCCGGTGCTGCAGGCCCGGCTGCCCTATGATGTGGAGCGCGATTTCCGGCCGATTGGCCTGGTGGGCATCCTGCCCATGGTGTGCCAGATCACGCCGCGCCTCGCCGCGCGCAGCCTGGCCGATCTGCTGGGGCTGATGCGCGCGCCCCCCGGCATGGTGACGGTGGCGACCCCGGGCAATGGCAGTGCGGCGCATCTGGCGTTAGAACTGCTGATGGCGAACGCGAATGTTCGTGCCTCGCATGTGCCCTATCGGGGCGGCAGCGCCATGATCCCCGACCTGATCAGCGGGGCGGTGGAGGTGGCCATGGTCGAGCTTCCCTCAGCCTTGCCGCTGCACCGGGACAACCAGGCGCCGATCATTGCCATAGCAGCGCGGGAGCGTTCAGACTTGCTGCCCAATGTGGGTACTTTCATCGAGGCCGGCCTGGCGGGCTTTACTGCCGGCAGCTATGGCGGATTGCTGGCACCGAGCGCTGCATCGCCGGAGGTGATCACCACCTTGCAGGCTGCAGTTTCCGCCACGCTGGCGGAGCCGGCGGTGCTCTCTCGCATTGCCGAGGTGGGCGCCATTCCATCCATTGAGGCACAGCGCTCGCCAGAGGGTTTCACCGCCTTTCTCCGGCAAGAACTGGCCAATGCGCGGCGCGCGGCCGAACTCGCCGGCCTGCGCCCGGGGTGATGCTCCGGGAACGCAACAGGAGGCGGAAACACGAAGCGCGAGGGGGAACAAGATCGAGGGGCATTGCCCGAAGATGCGGCTGGTGCGCGCTGCTCGCGCTGGTGAAGTGGCTGCCGCTCAGTTACAAAAGCGCTCCCTCCATCATGGAAGCATGCGTGACCGCCAGGAAGGATATCACCGCCCCCAGGCCGCGATACCGCCAGATCGCCGATGCATTGCGGGCGGAAATTCGCGGCGGGCAATACGCCATCGGCACCATGCTGCCGACCGAGACAGAGCTTTGCGGGCGCTTTCAGGCCTCACGCCACACCATCCGTGAGGCGCTTCGGCTGGTTGAGGATGCAGGCCTCGTCGCCCGCCGCCAGGGCAGCGGCACCACCATCATCGCACATGATGATGCAGGCCGGCTGGTGCAGGATATTTCGCGCGTCGGCGGGCTGCTGCAATACCCTGATGAGACGCGGCTGAGCGTGCTGCGCGCCCAGGAATCGGTGCTTGATGATGAGAGTTCGGCACTCATGAACATGCCAGCGGGCGAGACCTGGCTGCGGGTCGAGGGCATCCGCCGGCTGCACGGCACCGCCCCGCCCATCTGCTTCACCACGCTGTTGCTGCCACCCGCATTCGCCGCCTTCGTGGAGGAGATCGGCCAGGAGCCCGGGCCGGTCTATGCCCTGCTCGAACGCCGCTTCGGGCTTCGCCTGGCCTCGGTGGATGTGGAGCTTTCCGCCGGCGGCGTGCCAGCGCCGCAGGCGGCGCTGCTGGAGGTCGAGGCCGGCGCGCCGGCGCTGATGATCCGCCGGCGATACATTGACGCAACGGGCCGGGTCTTCGAGGTCTCGCATAGCTGCCACCCGGCGCCGCGCTTCCATTATCGCGCCACACTCAGGCGCGAATTGTAAGCCCGATCCGTTCAGCCAGCGCGATGACCCGCTGCGCCCGTTCGACAATCGGATAATCCACGAACCGCCCCTCCACCTGAATCGAGGCGAGACCCGCAGCCTCGGCCTCGGCAAAGGCTGCGACAATGCGATGGGCGCGCGCCACTTCCGCCTCGGGGGGGGAATAAGCGGCATTGGCGATGGGCACCTGGTCGGGATGGATGCACAGACGGCCCTGGAAACCCAGCGCCACACCCCGGGCGCAGGATGCGCGGAAGGCCTCCATCTCGCGCAGTTCAATCCAGACCGTGTCGATCGGCGCTTCCAGCCCGGCGGCGCGGCTATGCAGCACCATCTGGGCCCGGGCGGGTTCCAGCACGGTCTCGGCAAGGTCCCAACTCATGCCGAGGTCGAGCGTATAGTCGCCCGCGCCGAAGCTGAAGCGCTTCACCCGCCCGCCCAGGGCCACGGCGCAGGCCATCAGCGCCGGCAATGCCGCCATGCCGCGCGCGGTTTCGATGATGGGCATCACCTCAATGCCGCGCTCGGGCAGCCCCTGGTCGCGTTCGAGGTCGCGCATCAGCCAATCCACGGCGACAAGCTGGGCCGGCTCTTCCAGCTTGGGCAGCACCAGGCCATCCAATGGCTTGGAGACCACGGCCTGGATGTCACCGGGGCAGAATTCGGTATCGAAGCTATTGACCCGAACAAAGCCGCGGCAGGTGCGCGGCCGCTCGAGCGCCGCGCGCACCAAGGCCCGCGCGGCGACCTTGGCGGAGATCGCCACCGCATCCTCAAGGTCGAGAATCGCGGCATCGGCGCCGGTGGTGAGCACCTTCTCGGCGCGTCGGG
>NZ_JBBARU010000053.1:0-13137 GCF_040399605.1 Rhodovarius sp.
ACGGTGCCACCGGCTTCAAGGGCGTGACACTCAATGCCGACCTCGACGGCAATGGCCTGGTCGACACCTCGGTGACCTGGAGCGGCCTGACCCAGGCCCAGCTGCCGAGCATTCAGTTCGGCACGGACTACATCTTCTTCGGCTGATAGGCGTTAAGGCCTGCCCCGCCATCAGGCGGGGCAGGCCAGATCAGCCTTGCATTATTTAGAATAAAATCCTATATTCGGCGATTGCTGTTTCGACAATCGCATCTGTCCGCCCGCCCAAAAGGGCGGCAATACGCCCGCCGCCCGGGTTGCAAACCAATTTGTCCGAATACCACCATTTCGCGCGAACAGCGCAATTTTTCAATGTTTTCAGTAACCGCGCCAATTACCGCCGCAACCCATCCGCCACCAGCGAACACCCCGCCACCGCCAGCAAAATCGCCAGCCCCGGCCAGAGCGCCACCAGGGGCGCCACAAACACCGCCTCCTGCGCATTGGCCAGCATATTGCCCCAGCTCGCCGCCGGCGGCGCAATGCCCAGGCCCAGAAAGCTGAGCGCGCTCTCGGCCAGAATGGCGCCGCCCACCGCCAGCGCCGTCGCCACTGCCAAAGGTGTCACCAGCTGTGGCAGCACATGCCGCCACAACAGCCGGAATTCAGACACACCCAAGGCCCGCGCCGCCCGGCAGAAATCCGCAGCCAACACCGACAGCGCGGCCGAGCGCGCCAGCCTCGCCACCCCCACCCAGCCAAAAGCCGCCAGAATGGTGGCAATGCGCAGAATATCCGCCCCCGCCTCCCCCCGCGGCAGCCCGATCATCGCGGGATCAAGTGCCGAGAGCACCACCAGCAAGGGCAGCGCCGGCAACGCCAGCAAAGCATCGGCCAGGCGCATGATCACCGCATCCGTCACCCCCCCGGCCCAGGCCGCCAGCACCCCGGCCAGCCCCCCCACCAGCAAGGCCATCAGCGCCGCCCCCAGCCCCACCGCCAGCGAAACCCGCGCCCCATGCAGCAGCCGCAGCAACACATCCCGCCCCAGATCATCCGTGCCCAGCCAATGCACGGCCGAGGGGGCGGCATAGCGGTTGAACAGATCCGGCAGGAAAGGGTCATGCCCCATCAGCCCCGGCGCCAGCAGGGCCAGCGCCGCCATGCCACCCAGAATGGCCAGCCCGGCATAGAGCTTCATCGCAGCCTCGGGTCCAGGGCCCGCTGCGCCAGATCCGCCGCCAGCGAGCCCAGCATGGTCACCACCGCCACCACCAGCAGCGCCAGCAGGGCCAGATTATAATCATTGCCCATAATGGCATCGAAGATCAGCTTGCCCATGCCGGGCCGGGCAAAAAGGGTCTCGGTGATCACCGCCCCTGAGACCAGCGCCCCGGCATCCAGCCCCAGCAGCACCAGCAGCGGCACGGCGGCATTGGGCAAGGCATGGCCAAAAGCCACCTGCATCTCCGAAGCCCCCCGCGCCCGCGCCGAGCGTATCCATGGCCCGCCCAGCGCCCCCTGCATCGCCGCCGCAGCATGCCGTGCATAGGCCGCCATCTGGCCAAAGCCCAGCGTCGCCACCGGCAGCAGCAGGAACCGCCAATCCCCCTGCCCTTCCTCCGCCGCGCCGCCCGCCGGCAACCACCCCAACCACACGGCAAAGAGGATGATCAGCATGATGCCCAACCAAAACCCCGGCATGGCCTGGGCCAGCAGCGCCAGCCCCTGCACCGCGGGCGAGAGCCTCGGCCGCAGCGCCGCCACCACCCCCAACCCCACCCCCAGGCAAGCCGCCAGCCCCACCGCCCAGCCCAGCAGCACCAGGGTGGAGAGCAGTGCCGGCCAGAGCAGCGCCGCCACCGGCTGGGCAAAGAGGCGGGAGAAACCAAAATCCCCCCCGCAGCACCGCCGCCGCCCACGCGAGGTATCGGCCGAGCAAGGGTTGGTCGAGCCCATGCAAGGCCCGCAGCCTGGCCGCATCCTCCGCCGTCAGCCGTGGGTCGGCAATGATGGCAAGGTCAATCGGGTCGCCCGGCATCAGGCCCAGCAGCATATAGAACACGAAGGACAATGCCGCCGCTGTGACCAATATTTGCACCAACCGGGCGGAAAGCCTCATCGCGCCCGCCACTGCTCCACCCAGAGGCTGGAAGGGCTGAGATGGCCGGTGGGCCGCACCCCCTCCAGCCAGGCCGGCCAGATATGGGCATCCTGACGGAACCACAGCGGCAGCGAGGGCAGTTCCTCGGCATAAATCGCCTGCAGCCGGTTCCACAGCGGCCGCCTTGCGGCCGGGTCGAGTTCGATGGGCAGGGCTTCCAGCAGCGCATTCATCTCGGCATGGCGGAAACCCGGATAGTTTTGCCCAGAGAAATTGCGCTCGGCGCGGGGGATTTCATCGCTATGCAGCGAGGCGCGCGGCACATTCTCCGGCGAGGAAATCCAGGCAAACATGGCGAGCGCCTGATGCCGCCGGCGCGACAGGGTCTCAGCAAAGAACACCCGTGGTGGTTCGTTGCGAATCCGCGCCTCAACCCCCACCGCGCGCCACATCGCCGCCAGCACCTGCTGCACCTGCTCGCGGGAGCGGTTGCCGGCGGTGGTCATGAGTTCGAGCGAGAGCCGCTCGCCCGCCGCGTTGCGGCGGATGCCATCGGGCGCCAGCCGCCAGCCCGCCTCCTCCAGCAGCGCCACCGCCCGGGCGGGGTCATAGGGATATTGCCGGATATCGGGGTCCGCCATCGCGTCCAGCGGGTTCACCAGCCCATGCGCCACTGTCTGCCGCCCCTCGAAGAGCTGGGCCACGATACGCGGGCGATCCAGCGCCAAAAGCAAGGCCTGGCGCAGCCGGCGATCGGCCAGGATCGGATTGTCGAGATTGGTATCGATATGCTCGTAGATCAGCCCGGGTCGGAATTCGAAGCGAAAGCGGCTGGGCGCGCGCCGCTGCAGGGCGGCGGCCTGTTCCACCGGCAAACCCAACTCCCCCGCGATCATATCGAGCTGGCCCGAAAGCAGTTGCGCCTCCAGCGCCGTGGTGTTTTCCACCGTGCGGATGCGAATGCTGCGGAAGGCCGGTGCGGCGCCACTCCAGGCCAGGTTGCGCTCCAGATTCACCCCCGAGCCGGGCTGCACCGAGGCCACGCGGTAAGGCCCCGACCACAAGCCTGGATTGCCGGGATTGGTGTCATATTGCGTGCGGGTGCGATAGGCGCGCGGGTCGGCCTGCCAGATCGGCCGCTCGATATGCGCGGGCAGTGGCTGGAAATCGCCCATCGCGGCGAAATCAAAGGTCACCCGGTCAAAGCGCAGCGTAACGGTGCGCGGGTCCACCACGATCAGCTCATAGGCGCTGCGGTAGAATTCGGCGGGGCCGAACCCGGTGGCAGGGTCCCGCCCTGCCTCCCAGGCGAAGCGCAGATCATCTGCCGTGATGGGGGTATTGTCGCCCCAGCGCAGCCCTTCGCGCAGGCGCAGCGTGACGCGAATGCCCGGCCGGCCATCGGGCGTGGTCTCGCGCGCGGCCTGGCCATTCTCAAGGCTGGGCAGCGTCTCACACAGCAGGCAGACCAAGGCCCAATCGGCATCGCGGGCATTGATCGGCCGGCGGGTGAAGCCCAGCACATAGGACTTGGCCGCCATATTCTCGATATTGGGATGCAGCGTGGAGGGGTATTGGGTGATGCCGATGGTCAGCACATCACGCGGTTGCGCCGCGGCGGCAAAGCCCAGGGCCAGCAGCGCCGCGACGAGGGCGCGCATCAGCCCTTGGCTGCCTTATAGGCCCGCGCCTCTTCCCGGCTTGCCACGCCGCCGCGCGCCGCACTCCAAGCCACCGGGTTTTCCAGGAATTTGCGCACTTCCTTGAGCGCGCTCTCCTCGAAATACGGCCGCTCCTTGCAGACCTCGAGCACATCCCACCAGGTGCAGAGGTGATGCAGTTGCAGCCCCATGCCCTTCATATCCTCGAAGCTGCCGGGGAAGACGCCGTAGAAGAACACCACAAAAGTGTGGTCGCAAATCGCCCCGGCCTCACGCAGCGCATTGGCGAATTGGATCTTGCTGCCACCATCGGTGGTGAGGTCCTCGACCAGCAAGGTCTGCTTGCCGACCGGCACATCGCCCTCGATCTGCGCGTTGCGGCCAAAGCCTTTGGGCTTTTTGCGGACATAGGCCATGGGCGCCATCATCCGATCCGCCATCCAGGCGGCGAAGGGTATGCCCGCGGTCTCGCCGCCGGCCACGCATTCGATGGTCTCATAGCCGACATGGCGGCCGATCTTCTCGGCGCCGAGGTCACAAATCCGGGCGCGCGCCCGGGGGTAATAGATGATCTTGCGGCAATCGATATAGACCGGGCTCTTCCAGCCAGCGGTGAAGGTGTAGGGTTCCTCAGGGCGGAAATTGACCGCCTTGATTTCCAGCAGGATGCGCGCCGTGGTCAAGGCTGCGTCGCGGTCCCAGTCAGAGGCGTGTTGCGTGGTCATCAAATGGTCTCCGTGCTGGAACAGGATTAACGCGCGGGCTCTGGCGCGTCCATGATCTGGGTGCTGGAAGACCCACGGGCCGGCACGGCGGCGCAGGCACTGGGCATTGCCGAGCGGCTGGAACGGCCGTTTCGCCGTGTTCCGCTGCGCTTTGGGCGTTGGGCGGGGCTGCCCTGGCCTTGGCCGAGCCTGGCGGGGCTGGCTGATCGCTCGGCCTTTCAGCCGCCCTGGCCGGCGCTGGTGATCTCGGCGGGGCGGCGGGCGGCGCCGGTGTCGCGCTGGCTGCGGGCGCGAGGCGCGCGCAATGTGCATGCCATGCGCCCGGGCCTGGGGGCGGCGGATTTCGACCTGTTGGTGATCGGTGAGCACGATAAGCCGGCTGCGGCCAGCAATATCATGCCCATCCAAGGGGCGGCGCATCGGCTTACCAGCGCAGCGATGGCGGGCGCGGCGGCGGGGTTTGCGGAGCTCGCCCGGCTGCCGCGCCCCATCACCGGGCTGCTGCTGGGCGGGCCGGTGCGGGGCGTGGGCATGCACCCGGAGCAGGCTGCGGCGATTGGCGCCATGGTGGCAGGGCTGGGTGGCAGCGTGATTGCCACCACCTCGCGCCGCACCGGCGATGCGGCTTCGGTCGCGCTGGCGGATGCATTGGCGCCCATGCCGCACCATCTGTATCGCTGGGGTGCCGCCGGCCCCAACCCCTACACCGCCATTCTGGCGCTGGCCGATAGGTTGGTGGTGACGGCGGATTCGATTTCGATGCTCTCGGAGGCGCTGATGACCACGAGCCCGATCTTCATCGCCGGCCTTGAGGGGGTGGGGCCGCGCCATCGCGCCCTGGCGGGGGGGCTGATTGCTGCGGGGCTGGCGGCACCGCTTGGCGCGCTGGCGCCGCCACCGCGTGCTGCGCTGGATGAAACCGGGCGGGTCGCGGGGGAAATCCTGCGCCGCGGCTGGGCCTGAAGTGCTGGGCATGCCGCTCAACTCAGTCTTGCCCGATCGTGGATTTTTTATTCCCTGGCGGGATGGGCGCGGCCGGCTGAGCCGACTGCGCATCGCCGCCTTGGCGGCCATGCTGCTGCCCATGCTCTGGCCGATATGGGACTGGCTGCATGATGAATTGGGCGATCTGGAGGAGATCACCGATTTCACCGGCCGCTGGGCGCTGCGCTTTCTGCTGATCAGCCTGGCCATCACGCCCATGGGGCGGGTGCTGGAATGGCCGCGGCTTTTTCAACTGCGGCGCATGCTGGGCTTGGGCGCGTTGGGCTGGGTGGGGCTGCATGTGGCGCTGTATGTCGTCGATCAGGATGGTATGCTGGGCAAGATCGTCGAGGAGATCAGCCGGCGGTTTTATCTGACCATCGGCTTCGTGGCGGTGCTGGGGCTGCTGCTGCTGGGGCTGACCTCAACCGATGGCTGGGTGCGCTATCTCGGCCGGGGCTGGAAGCGGCTGCATCGCATTGTCTTTCCGCTCGCCGTGCTGGCGGTGCTGCATGCGATGATCCAGGCCAAGAGCAATGCCTCCGAGCCGCTGGTAATGGCGGGGCTGCTGCTCTGGCTGGTGGTTTGGCGGCTGCTGCCCAAGCCGCTGGCGCTGGGGGTTTGGCTGCTGGCGGGGGCAGCGCTACTGGTGGGCTTCGCCACGGCGGGGCTGGAATATCTGTGGTATGCCAATGCCACGAAGCTGCCCGCCGGGCGGATCTTCATGGCGAATTTCAACCTCGATCTGGCGCCGCGCCCAGCGCTCGCGGTAATGCTCCTTGCGCTGATATTGCCAGCGCTGCTGGTGGTGCAGCGGCTTGCCGGAAGGCGGCACCCGGCGTAACCGGGAATCATTCAGGAGGAAGCGCCATGACCCGCAAGCACCACATCGCCGTCATCCCAGGCGATGGTATCGGCAAGGAAACCACGCCCGAGGGGCTGCGCGTGCTCGATGCCGCCGCCCGCCGCTTCGGCTTTGATCTGGAGCTGACCCATTACGATTGGTCCTGCGAGACCTATGCCCAGACCGGCAAGATGATGCCCGATGACGGGCTGGACCAGCTGGCGAAATCCGACAGCGTGTTCCTCGGCGCCGTGGGCTGGCCGGGCGTGCCGGACCATGTCTCGCTTTGGGGCCTGCTCATCCCCATCCGCCGCGGCTTTGACCAATATGTGAATCTGCGCCCCTGCAAGCTGATGCCCGGCGCGCGCACCCCACTCGCCGGGCGCACCCCGGCAGATATCGACTTCTATGTGGTGCGCGAGAATACCGAGGGCGAATACTCCTCCGTCGGTGGCCGGATGTTCCCCGGCACGGAGCGCGAATTTGTCTCGCAGCAATCCATCCTCACCCGGGTGGGCACGGATAGGATCATCAAATTCGCCTTCGAATTGGCGATGACCCGGCCGCGCAAGAAGCTGACCTCGGCCACCAAATCCAACGGCATCACCTTCACCATGCCCTATTGGGATGAGCGTTTTGCCGAGATGGCGAAGAGCTATCCGGGGGTTACCACCGACCAGTTCCATATCGACATCCTCTGCGCGCATTTCGTGCAGCATCCCGATTGGTTCGATGTGGTGGTGGGCTCCAACCTGTTCGGTGATATTTTGTCTGATCTGGGGCCGGCAGTGGCGGGCTCCATTGGCATTGCGCCCTCGGCCAATATCAACCCGGAGAAGCTCTTTCCCTCCATGTTCGAGCCGGTGCATGGCTCGGCGCCGGATATTGCGGGCAAATGGATCTGCAACCCCATCGGCCAGATCTGGTCGGGTGCCATGATGCTCGAGCATCTGGGCGAGAAGGAGGCGGCCGATGCCATCGTGCGCTGCATCGAAGTGCATCTGGCCGAGGGTGGCCCGCGCACGCGCGATATGGGCGGCAATGCCGGCACGGTGGATGTGGGCCGGGCACTGGCAGAGGCCGTCAGCCGGGCGTGATGGGGCGTTGCCCCCGCCAGCGGGCGGGGCTTAGCCTTGCAGTCGAACGGGCCGTGGACTGCGCCATGGACAGCCTGAACCGCCGCGGCAGCCTTGCCGCGGTCAGGGGCGCCGAGGCAGCGAATTGGGTGCTGGTGGATATGTTCGCCCGGGTGGCCATCGGCCAAACTTCGGCGCAGGATTCAATGCGTCAGGCGGTGCGCGCGGCGCAGCGCCATCTCAGGAGGAGTTGAGCCATGCTGACCGCAGCCCAGATCGAGGAATATAACCGCGTCGGTGCCATCGTCGTGCCCGATGTGCTGAACCCGGCTGAACTGGCCGAGCTGCGGGAGGTGACGGATGGCTTCGTCGCCCGCTCCGCCCAACTGACCACGCATGATAACATCTATGATCTCGAGGATAGCCACAGCCCCGGCCAGCCCCGGGTGCGGCGGATCAAGGCGCCGCATCTGCATCATGGCGCCTATGCGCGGCTGATGCGCAACCCGGCGATCATCGCCTGCCTGACATCGCTCTGGGGACCGGATATCCGCTTTGACACCTCAAAGCTGAACATGAAATCGGCCGGCTTCGGCGCCGCGGTGGAATGGCACCAGGACTGGGCCTTCTACCCCCATACCAATGATGATCTCGCCGCCGTGGGGGTGATGATGGATGATATGGAACTCTCCAATGGCCCGCTCTTGATCGTGCCGGGCAGCCATCGCGGCCCGGTGTATGATCATCACTTCGAGGGCCGGTTCTGTGGCGCGATGGACCCCACCAAGGGCGAATTGGATTATGGCGCGGCGATACCATTGACCGGGCGGGCGGGTTCGATCTCCATCCATCATGTGCGCGCGGCGCATGCTTCGGCGCCCAATACCTCCAACCGTGAGCGGCGCTTTTTCCTCATGCAGTTCCGCGCCGCCGATGCCTGGCCGCTGCTGGGCTTCCCCGGTGGTATCGAGGCCTATGACCGGCTGATGGTGGCAGGCCAGCCCAGCCTGGCGCCACGCCTGGCCGATGTGCCGGTGCGCCTGCCGCTGCCGCCGGCGGATTTGCAGGGCTCGATTTATGAGAACCAGAAGGCGCTGAAGAACAAGTTCTTCGCAACGCCCGCGGTTTGAAACCCGCCCGCCTGCCCGCCCTTGATGTCGCGCGCGGCGTGGCGCTGTGCGGCATGGCCGTGTTCCATATCGCCTGGGACCTCAGCGCCTTTGGGCTGATTGCGGTGGCGGTGGCGGCGGAGCCGGGCTGGATGCTGCTGGCCCGGTTGGTGGCGGGCAGTTTTTTGCTGCTGTCGGGTGTGAGCCTCAGCCTGGCCACGCGGGAGGGGCTGCGGATCGGGCCCTATCTGGCGCGGGTCGGGCGGATCGGCGCTGCGGCTGCGCTGGTGAGCTTGGCCAGTTGGTGGTTTGAGCCTCAGGGCGTGATCATTTTTGGCATTTTGCATTGCATGGCCTTGGCGGGGCTGCTGGCGCTGCCGCTGCTGCGCGCGCCTGATTGGGCCTTGGCGGTGCTGGCGGGCTTTATGCTGTTGGGCGGCGGGGTTTTGCGCGATGCGGCCTTCAACGCCAAGGGCTGGCTGTTTCTGGGCCTGGCCACCAAAGTGGCACCCAGCGCTGATTATATCCCGCTCTTCCCCTGGTTTGGCCTTGTGCTGCTGGGGATGCTGGCTGGGCGGTGGCTGCTGGGCGGGGCGGCTGGGCGCCTTTGGCACTGGCAGGCGCGTGACCAGCCTGGGCCGGCCCTGGCCTGGGCGGGCCGGCATAGCCTGGCGATTTATCTGCTGCATCAGCCCATCCTGATCGGCCTGCTGATGGCGCTGATGCCGTTTTTTGGCTGAGCCGCGGCGGCTTGGGTTTTTTGCCGAGCCCCCCGGATGATCGCACCGCGGCAATGGGGCATAATCGGGGCTCAGGGAGATAACATCATGCTGCTGGGCTGCATCGCCGACGATTTCACCGGCGCCACCGATCTCGCCGCCACGCTGGTGCGCGCGGGCATGCGCACCGTGCAGGTGATTGGGGTGCCCGAGGGGCCCTTGCCCGAAGCCGATGCCGTGGTGGTGGCGCTGAAGTCGCGCACCGCCCCGGTGGAGGATGCCATCGCCTGGTCGCTCTCCGCCTGTGACAGCCTGCTGGCGGCTGGGGCGCGGCAGATCTTCTGGAAATACTGCTCCACCTTTGACAGCACGCCGGCCGGCAATATCGGGCCGGTGGCGGATGCGCTGATGAAGCGGCTCGATGCTGGTTTCGCGCTCGCCTGCCCGGCCTTCCCCACCAATGGGCGGACGATTTATCAGGGCCATCTCTTTGTCGGCGGTGCGCTGCTCAATGAGAGCGGGATGGAGAACCACCCCCTCACGCCGATGACCGACGCCAATCTGGTCCGCGTGCTGGCGGGGCAGACGCGCCATGGCGTGGGGCTGGTGCCCTTTGCCACCGTCGATCGCGGGGCCGGCGCCATTCGCAGCGAAATGGGCAAGCTGCGGGAATGGGGCAAGCAATACGCCATCATCGATGCCATCACCGACCAGCATTTGCTCGATATCGGCGAGGCAGCGGCGCTGCATCCGCTGATCACCGGCGGCTCGGGCGTGGCGATGGGGCTGCCGGAGAATTTCCGCCGCGCCGGGCTGCTGCCGCTGCGCGAGGATGCCGCCACCCTGCCGCCGCATGGCGGTTTTGCTGCGGTGCTGGCGGGCAGTTGCTCGCGCGCCACGCTGGGGCAGATCGGCCTTGCGCGCGAACACATGCCCAGCCTGGAGCTGGACGCGCTGGCCACGCCCGATGCCGCTGCCCTCGCCGCCCAGGCCATCGCCTGGATGGAGGGGCGGATTGGCGCCGAGCCCATCCTGATCGCTGCCTCCGCGCCGCCTGAGAAGGTGGCGGCCTTGCAGCAGAAGCTGGGCCGTGATGCGGCCGGCGCCCTGGTGGAGGAGGCGCTGGCCCTGGTGGCGGAGGCGCTGGTGGCGCGCGGTGTGCGCCGGCTTCTTGTGGCGGGTGGCGAGACCTCGGGTGCGGTGGTGCAGCGCCTGGGGCTGCGCTCGCTGCGGATTGGCGAGGAGATCGACCCCGGCGTGCCCTGGACCTATGCCGAGGGCCAAGGGCCCTCGCTGCACCTGGCCCTGAAGAGCGGCAATTTTGGCGCGCGGGATTTCTTCGTGAAGGCCTTCAATCATGGATGAGGCCGCCACCCGCGCCTTGCTGGTGGAATTGGGCGCCAGCCTGTTTGCCCGTGGGTTTTCGGTGGGCAGTGCCGGCAATATCTCCGTGCGGCTGGCGGATGGCTATTTGATCACGCCGACCAATTCCTCGCTGGGGCGGCTTGATGCGGCCGGTATCAGCAAGCTGGATCTGGGCTGGAACCATATTGGCGGGCAAAAACCCTCGAAGGAGGTGTTCATGCATCGCGCCGTGTTGACGGCGCGGCCGCAGGCGGGGGCGGTGGTGCATTTGCATTCCACCCATGCCACGGCCATCGCATGCCTCGCCGCGGTGGGGGAGCGCGCGCCCATACCCCCGCTCACGCCCTATTTCGTTATGCGGGTGGGGCGCAGCCTGCCCGTGCTGCGCTATCACCGCCCGGGGGACCCGGCGATGGAGGATGGCATTCATCAGGCCGCCAAGACCGCGCGCGCGGTGCTGTTGGCCAATCACGGCCCGGTGGTGAGTGGGGCCACGCTGAGCGATGCCGTGGCCGCTGCCGAGGAGTTGGAGGAAGCGGCCAGGCTGGCGCTGCTGCTGCGCGGCCAGGATGCGCGGGCGCTGACCCCAGCCCAGGTGGATGATCTGTTGACCACTTTCGGTTGACGCGGCGCGGGGGCGCTGGCACGCGGGCCTTGCATCCACAGGAGCCCGCGATGACCCAACCCCGCCCCGCCCCCACCAGCCATAGCCTGCTGCCCGCCATTGCCGAGCGCTGGTCGCCCCGCGCCTATGCCGATACCGCCGTCTCCGACGAGGCGCTGCTGGCGGTGCTGGAGGCCGGCCGCTGGGCCTCCTCCTGCTTTAATGACCAGCCCTGGGTCTTCATTGTCGCCCGCCATGGCACGGCCGAGCATGCCGCCATGCTGGCCACGCTGATGCCCTTCAACCAGGCCTGGGCCGCGGCTGCGCCGGTGCTGCTCTACTCCATCGCCCGGGAAAACTTCGCCCATAATGGCGAGGCCAATAAGCACGCCTGGCATGATGTGGGGGCCGCCACCGCCAATATGGCCATCGAGGCCTCGGCCCGGGGCATGCAGATGCATGGCATGGCCGGTTTTGATGGTGCTGCGGCGCGCGCGGCGCTGGCCATTCCCGCCGGCCACGCGCCGGTGACGGCCTTCACCCTGGGCTTCCCTGGGCCCGCCAGCATGCTGCCGGAAAAGCTCGCCGAGCGTGAGGCGGCCGCGCGCGGCCGCCGCCCGGCTGAGACCATGCTGTTCCGCGGCACATGGAATACCGCGCTGTGAGCGACGCGCTGGCAATCCGCCAACTCATCGAGAATTGGGCGGTGTGGCGTGACGCGGGTGACTGGGCGCGCTTTGCCACCTGCTGGCACCCTCAGGGGCGGATGATGGCGACCTGGAAACAGGGCACGGCGGCGGAGTTCATCGAGGCTTCGATCGCTGGCTGGAACCGCGGTGTTTCCATCCTGCATTTTCTGGGCGGCCATAGCAGCGAAATCGTTGGAGAGCGGGCGATCTCGCAGACCAAGATGACGATCAGCCAGCGCGCGGAAGTGCATGGCGTGATGGTCGATGTGGTCTGCACCGGCCGGTTTTACGACTTTGTCGAGCGCCATGAGGGCGCGTGGAAGGTGTTGCTGCGGCAACCCATCTACGAGAAGGACCGGATGGACCCTCTGGCACCCGATGCGAAGCTCTCGCTCGATGGAGCGCTGCTGGTGCAATTTCCTGAAGGCTATCGTCACCTCGCCTATTTGCAGACCTCCATCGGCTATGCGGTGAAGCGCGACATGCCCGGCCTGAAGGGGCCTGAGGTGGAGCAGCTTTATGCCGATGGCCGGGCCTGGCTGGGCGGCGCACCACTGTCGCGTTAGAGCATCATCCGTTCAAACGGAATCGTTTGAGCGGATAAAGATGCCGGCCAAGCAGAGGCTTAGGGCCTGTGCAGTGCGCCATGGCGAAAGAAACAGGCTCTGAACGAAAAAGGCGCCGCCCCTTGCAGGGCGGCGCCTTCTCAGAATGAGCGAGGTTGGTGGTATCAGCCCGCGCTGCTGCCGCCGGAGGAGGCGGTGGTCTTTGCCGCCTTGGGGGCGGCCTTCTTCTTGGCGGCGGGTGCTGCCGCGGCGGGCTTGGCTGCGGCCTTCTTCGGCGCGGCCTTCTTGGCCGGGGCGGGCGCTGCGGCCTTGGCCGGAGCCTTCTTCGGCGCGGCGGCAGCCTTGGCGGCGGGCTTCTTGGCAGCGGGTGCCGCCTTTACCGGCGCAGCCTTGGCGGGCGCAGCTTTGGCGGCGGCCTTCTTCGGCGCGGCGGGTTTGGCAGGCGCAGCCTTGGCAGCGGCCTTCTTTGGCGCAGCGGCCTCGGCGGGTGCGGGTTTGGCGGCGGCCTTCTTCGGCGCGGCAGCTTTGGCGGGCGCAGCCTTGGCAGCAGCCTTCGCCGGCGCGGCGGCTTTGGCGGGCGCAGCCTTGGCGGCAGCCTTCTTCGGCGCAGCGGGTTTGGCGGGTGCGGCCTCGGCGGGCGCAGCCTTGGCAGCGGCCTTCTTCGGCGCGGCGGGTTTGGCGGGCGCAGCCTTGGCGGCAGGGCTCTTGGCGGC
>NZ_JBBARU010000053.1:13237-23873 GCF_040399605.1 Rhodovarius sp.
CTTGGCGGCAGGGCTCTTGGCGGCGGCACGGCTGCGCGCGGTGGCGGGCTTGGCGGCGCGCTTGGGTGCTGCAACGGCCATGGCTTGGGCGCGCGCTGTGGTCTGGGTTTCGTCGGTCACGTGTGATGTCTCCTTGGATGAAATCATCTGGTCAGTCGGGTGTGTCACGGCAGCCTCGCAGCGAGGCCGTGGATTGGCATGTGGAAACCGTCCAGCGCGTTCAGCGCGACATTCGCGCAGGCGATGGGGCAGCCCCAAGCCGGGCCAGGGATAACCGCATAGGCTATACGAGCGTGGCGCATGGCGGCATTCGCGGCTTGTAATTCCGCTGCCGAATGGCACCTCCGATGCTGACGGGAGAGTGTCGTCATCGCGCCCGACATGGCTCAGCTTTTCCCTTTTCCATCGCGCGCCGCTGACGTGAAACCCGATCCGCATTCGCGCGAATCGCGCGTCAACTGCACGAATGAATCGACGCTATCTGAATGCGCCGCGCGCCTGTCAAACACTTTCGAACAAGTTGGCAGTATTTTTGCTAAGCCCGCGGTCACGCGCGCATCACAACGCGTAACCTCAGGGCTGCAATTCAGCGCGCGCTCATCGGCACAACGCTGCGTTGCTCACGCCCGGTATAGTGCGATAGCGGCCGGATCAGCCGGTTATCCGCACCTTGTTCGAGCACATGCGCGGCCCATCCGGTGATGCGGCTGCAGACGAAAATCGGCGTGAACATCGGGATGTCGAAGCCCATCAGGAAATAGGCGGGGCCGGCGGGGAAATCGAGATTGGGATGGATGTTCTTCTCGGCCAGCATCACCCGCGCCAGCACGGCAGATGTGTTCATCCAGCGGCGGTCGCCCACCACTTCGGCCATGATCTCGGCGTATTTTTTCATCGTCGGCACGCGGCTATCGCCGCTCTTATAGACGCGATGGCCAAAGCCCATCACCAGCGCCTTGTGGTCGAAGCGCTGCCGCAGCCAGGCCTCGGCCACATCGGGGGATGGGATTTCGCTGAGCATGTGCATCACCGCCTCATTGGCGCCGCCATGCAGCGGGCCCTTGAGTGCGGCGATACCGCCCACGATCGCGCCATGCATATCGGCCATGGTGGAGGTGACCACGCGGGCGGCGAAGGTCGATGCGTTGAAAGTGTGCTCGGCATAGAGAATCATCGAGACGTCGAAAGCCTTGATGACCTCGGGTTTCGGCACGCTGCCGAAGACCATGTTGAAGAAATTCTCGCAGAAGGGCAGCGCGGCATCGGGGGCAATGGGCTCGAGCCCCTTGCTCAGGCGGTTGGCGGCGGCAACCGCGCTCGGCGCCTTGGCCAGAATGCGCATGGCCTTGCGCCGCTGCGCCGCGTCCGACACATCGGCCACCTCAGGGTCCTCCATGCCCATGAAGGAAATGGCGGTGCGGATCATGTCCATCGGGTGGGCATTGCGGGGAAATTCGCGCAGCACCCGCAGCGTGGCCGGGCTCAGCGCACGATTGGCCCGCTCCTCGGCCTGGAAGGCGGCCAATTGCGCGGCATTGGGCAATTCGCCATGCCAGAGCAGATAGGCCACCTCCTCGAAATTGGAGAGCTCACACAGATCCTGCACGGCATAGCCGCGATAGGTGAGGCTATTGGTCTCGGGCATCACCTTCGAGACGGATGAATCATCCGCATAGACCCCCACTAGGCCTTTGCGGACTTCGACGGCTTCGCTCATGGCATTCCTCGATGCGTTGATTGTGCGGCGCACTCTACGCCTGTGTTTGGCCCGCGCAATTGCGCCACGGGCTTCACCGCGAATCCCATGCCGCGCGGGGCGTTGCAGCGCGGTGCTGCCGCCGCCATCCTGGCGCCGAACAGGGAGCCGATGATGCACTCCGCCATCCCACGCCGCGCCGCATCGGCCGCCACCCCACCCTTGCCGGCAGCCGAGGCCAGCGCGCAGCAGGCCCCGGCCCGTGGGCCGCTGGTCTGGCGCGATATGGACCAGGCAGCCCTCGATGCCGCCTATGACCAGGGCGCCTATGCGCCCAATCGTGACCAGGTGCTGGGCCGCTATGCCTCCAACAGTGCCCTGGCGCGCGCAGCCATGGGTGCACCGCAGCGCGAGGCCTATGGCAGTGCTGCAATCGAACAATTGGACATCCACCGCACCAGCGCCGCCGCGCCGGCGCCTGTGCTGATCTTCATCCATGGCGGGGCATGGCGTGGCGGGCTTGCGCGCGATTATGCCTTCCCGGCCGAATGCATGCTGCGTGCGGGGGTGCATTTTGTGGTGCCCGATTTCGCCGCCGTGCAGGATATGGGCGGAGACCTGCTGCCCATCGCGCAGCAGATCCGCCAGGCTGTGGCCTGGGTTGCGCGCAATGCTGCGGGTTTTGGTGGCGACCCTGGGCGGATTTTTATCGCCGGCCACTCCTCGGGGGCGCATATGGCAGCAGTTGCCTTGACGACGGATTGGTCCGGCTGGGGCCTGGCCGCAGATGTGCTCAAGGGCGGGTTGCTGGTGAGCGGGCTGTATGATCTGCGTGGCGCGCGGCTCTCGGCCCGCAGCCGCTATGTGAATTTCACCGATGCGATGGAGGAGGCGCTCTCACCCCAGCGCCATATCGCCCGGCTGCATGCGCCGGTGATGGTGGTGCATGGCAGCCTGGAGACACCGGAATTCCAGCGCATGGCGCGGGATTTTGCCAGGGATGTGGCCGCCGCCGGCAAGCCGGTTCAGGCCATACGCGGCGAGGGCTATAATCACTTCGAAATCATCGAGACCATGGCCAACCCCTATGGCCTTGTCGGCCGGGTGGGGCTGGCCATGATCGGGGTTTAGAATATCCCCGGCTTCGCCTCCAGCAGCGTCCCCTTGGGCAGGGCGATATTGAGCTGACCCAATTCGCCCGCTGGCAGCTTTGCCAGGTTCTGCACCGCCTCGAGGAAGCGATTGGCCTCCCGCGCGGTGATGATGCCATCGGTCATGCTGCGGAACTTGTGGATGTATTGCTCGCGGGCAAAGGGGCGGGCGCCGCGCGGATGGGCATTGGCCACGCCCAGTTCATCGACCAGCGTCGAGCCATCCTTGAACAGGATCTCGACCCGGCCGCCGAAGGCCAGGGTATCGGGATCCTTCGAGTGATAGCGCTCGGTCCATTCCGGCGCCTCGCGGGTTTCGATCTTGTGCCAAAGGGCGACCGTGTCCTTGCGGCCGGCGCGCTTGGGCTCGTAGCTGTCCACATGGTGCCAGGAGCCATCCTGCAGGGCGACGGCGAAAATATACATGATGGAATGGTCGAGCGTTTCGCGGCTGGCCTTGGGGTCCATCTTCTGCGGGTCATTGGCACCGGTGCCGATCACGTAATGGGTGTGATGGCTGGTGTGGATGGTGATCTTCTCGATCGCGTCGAAATCGGTGATCGATTCGCGCATGCGGAAGGCGAGGTCGATTAGCGCCTGGCTCTGATACTCCGCCGAATGCTCCTTGGTGTAGCTGTCCAGGATGGCGCGCTTGGCCTCACCGGCGGCGGGCAGCGGCACGTGGTAATAGACGGGGTCATAGACCGTCTTGCGCCCCTTGCTGTCGGCCTGGGTGCGGCCGGCCAGAACCCAGGCGATGACGCTGTCCTCACCCTCATAGATCGGCGAAGGAGCACCTTCCCCGCGCATACAGCGGTCCACCGCCTCAATGGCCAGCTTGCCGGCATGGGCGGGGGCATAGGCCTTCCAGGAGCTGATCTCGCCCTTGCGGCTCTGGCGGAAGGAGATGGAGGTGTGCAGCGCCTGCTGGATGGATTGGAACACCACCTCCTGCTTGAGGCCGAGCAGCGTGCCAATGCCGGCCGCCGAGGCGGGGCAGAGATGGGCGATATGGTCCACGCGATGCTCATGCAGGCAGATCGCCCGCACGAGGTTGATGTGCAGTTCATAGCCCGTCGCCGCGCCGCGCAGGAAATCGCGGCCGGAGCGGCCCATGGCCTGCGCCACGGCGAGGATGGGGGGGATATTGTCGCCGGGGTGGGAGTAATCGGCGGCGAGGAAGGTGTCGTGCATATCCAGCTCGCGCACCGCCGTGCCATTGGCCCAGGCCGCCCATTCGGGGCTGACGGTGGCCGAGCTGGGCATGCCAAAGACGGTGGCGCCACTGCCCTTCTTGGTGTGGCCGAGCGCCATGCCGCGGGCGGAGACCACGGGGCGGCGATTGACCGAGGCGATGGCCACGGCGGCATTGTCGATCACCCGGTTGATGATCATCTCGGCCACGTCCTTCTGGACGGCGACCTTATCGGTGGCGACACCGGCCATCTTCCAGGCCAGCTGGTCTTCGCGCTTGAGCAGCGCCTTGGAGGGATGAACCTTGACCTCGTGCAATTGCATCACGTGTTTCCTCATGCCTGACTGCGCATTGCTGTAGCGGCTGATCTACAGACCAACAAGATGAGGGCATTATGCAGTTCGACCGAGTGATCAAGGGTGATGTGGTTCTGCCCGAGGGCGTGATGGAGCGCGGCTATGTCGCCATCCGCGGCGAGGTGATCGCCGCCATCGGCCAGGGCGCGCTGCCGCCAGCGGCCGAAATCCTGGACCATAGCGGCATGCTCATCCTGCCCGGGCTGGTGGATGGGCATATGCATACCGGCAGTGCCGTGGGTTTTCCTGGCATTGAGGGGGCCTCAATGTCGGCCGCTGCCGGCGGTGTCACCACCTGCGTCGACATGCCCTATGACGTGCCGCGCGCCACCACCGATGCGGCGATTTTCCGCGAGAAGGTGGAATGGGTGAACCGCACCAGCCATATGGATATGGCGCTCTATGGCACCATCACCAAGCATAATGGCCTTGATGCCATTGCCGGCCTGGCCGAGGCCGGGGCCTGTTCCTTCAAGCTCTCGACCTATGAATATGACGCCACGCGATTCCCGCGCATCGACAATACCACCATGGTCGAGGCCTTCCGCCGGATTGCCCAGACCGGGCTGATGGTGGGCATCCATAATGAGGATCAGGAGATTGTGGAGGGCGCCATTGCGGCGGCGATAGCCACGGGGCGGACCGACCCGATCATGCATGCCCGTACCCGCCCGCCGCTGTGTGAGACCATGGCCGACCTCGCCATCTTCGAGATGGCGATGGAGACGGGGGCGCATGTGCATATCGCCCATTCCTCGCTGGCGCGCGGCCTGGATTTGGCCGAGATGTTCCGCAACCAGGGTGCCAAGACCTCGGGCGAGGTGTGCATCCAGTATCTTTGCATGACCGAGGAGGACCTGGTGCGCCTCGCCGGCTTCGGCAAATGCAACCCGCCCTTCCGCACGGCGGAGGAGGTGGAGCGGATGTGGGGCGTGCTGGCCGCTGGCAAGATTGGCTATGTCAGCACCGATCACGCGCCCTGGGGCCGCTCCAAGAAGGTCTATAATGGCGATATTTTCGCCTGTGGCGCGGGGCTGACCGGCATGCAGAGCTTTGCGCCGCTGATGGCCACGTTGCTGCTGGAACGGGGGCTGCCGCTGAGCCTGATGGCCTCGCTCTGTGCCGAGCGGCCGGCGAAGTTCCATGGGCTCTACCCGAAAAAGGGAGCAATCCGACTCGGCTTTGACGCTGATCTCTGCGTGCTGGAGCGCGGCGATTTTGTCTTCGATGAGGCCGATATCCAGGACCGGGAGGATGCCAAGTGGTCGCCCTATCACGGCCGGGCGATGCGGGCACGGGTGGCGGCGACCTATCTGCGGGGCGCGAAAATCTGGGATGGCCAGAGCGTGCTGGCACGGCCCGGCACGGGGCAATTCGTGCCGCGCCAACATCGCGAGCAGTTCTGGGCATGAGCGGCTGCGCGGAACTGGCCGGCTGAGCCTTGCCAGCGCGGGGGCGTGGGGGCAGCTTTCCGCCATGACACGCTCTCTCATCATCGCCGGCGCCCAGACCGGCCCCATCCAGCGCGCGGATAACCGCGCGCAGACGCTTGACCGCCTCATCGCGCTGCTGGAGCAGGCGGCAGCGCAGGGCGCGCAAATGGTCGTCTTCCCCGAACTCGCGCTGACCACCTTCTTCCCGCGCTGGCTGATGGAGACCACGCAGGAACTCGACACCTGGTATGAGCGCGCCATGCCCAACCCGAATTGCCAAAGGCTGTTCGACCGGGCGCGGGAATTGGCGGTGGGGTTTTACCTGGGCTACGCCGAACTCACCGAGGATGGGCAGCGTTTCAACACCGCCATCACCGTGGGGCCGGATGGCGCCATTTTGGGCAAATACCGCAAGGTGCATTTGCCAGGCTCGGTGGAGCCGCGCCCGGGCAACCGCTACCAGCAGCTGGAAAAGCGCTATTTCCAATATGGCGATGGCGGCTTTCAGGCGTTTCGCGGCGCCCAGGAATGGGGCGCGCCCATTATGGGCATGCTGATCTGCAATGACCGCCGCTGGCCTGAGGCCTGGCGCTGCTATGCGTTGCAGGGGATGGAACTGATGGTGCTCGGCTATAACTCCGCCGCCTATGACCCCAATGGCGGCGATGCGGAGAATCTCGAAATCCGCACCTTCCATTCGATTCTCTCGGCCCAGGCCAATGCCTATTTCAACGCGACCTTCGCCGTGGCCGTGGCCAAGGCGGGGGTGGAGGATGGCGCGGGGCTGATTGGCGGCAGCGTGATTGTGGACCCCAACGGGATGATTTTGGCCCAGGCCAAGACGCTGGAGGACGAGATCATCATCGCCGAATGCGACTTCGAAAAATGCATGCAGGGCAAGGGGCCGGGTAAGATTTTTGACTTCGGCTTTCACCGCCGGCCGCAGCATTACGGCCGCATTGTGGAACAGGCCGGCGTGGAGCCCATCGCATGAGCGACAGAAAACTCGTCATCGCCGCAGCCCAGCTCGGCCCCATTCAGAAGGCCGAGGGCCGCGACGTGGCGGTGGGCCGCATGCTGCGGCTGATGGAAAAGGCGCATCAGCGCGGCGTGCAGGTGGTGGTCTTCCCCGAACTCGCACTCACCACCTTCTTCCCGCGCTGGTATGAGGAGGATATCGCCAATGCCGCGCATTGGTATGAGACCTCCATGCCCTCCAATGCCACGGCGCCGCTGTTTGAGGCGGCGAAGAAATACGGCATCGGCTTTCATCTCGGCTATGCGGAAAAGACGCCGGATGGGCATCACTTCAACACCGCCATCTATGTGCATCCGAGCGGCGAGACGGTGCTGAAATACCGCAAGGTGCACCTGCCCGGGCACCGCGATTTCGACCCTATCCGCAAGGTCCAGCATCTAGAAAAGCGCTATTTCGAGGTGGGCGATCTGGGCTTTCCGGTGATCCGCGCGCCGCTGGGCGACACCGAGGCCAATATCGGCATGATGATCTGCAATGATCGCCGCTGGCCCGAGGCCTGGCGGGTGATGGGGTTGCAGCAGGTGGAACTCGTCATGCTCGGTTACAATACGCCCAGCCTGAACATGGATAATCGCGGCTTTGAGGCGCATCATTTGCGGGTGGAGCATAGCCATCTCTCCATCCGCGCCGGCTCCTATCAGAATGCCTGCTTCGCGGTTGCCACCGCCAAGGCGGGGACTGAGGATGGGCACGAACTTTTCGGCCATTCCATTATCGTCAACCCGCAGGGCGAGATCATGGCCCAGGCGACCAGTTGGCAGGATGAGCTGATCACGGTTGAGGCTGATCTGGGCATGTGCGCGCTGGGGCGCAGCACTATTTTCAACTTCGCCGCCCATCGTCGGCCAGAGGCTTATGGCAGCATCACCGGGCAAATTGGCAGCACACCGCCCCCGGCCTGGCGGCCTGGCTGAGGGGGGGGGCCCGCCTTAATCCCGGCGCAGCGGCTGCAGCAGCAATTGGTCCAGCCGCTGGTCGCGCTTTTGGCCATAGCGGCCGATCCCCAAGCGCAATGCGCCCTGATGATGCCGCCGCAGCGTGCCGAACCACTGGTCCCATAGGCTGAGGTTGAAGCCGAAATTGCTGTTGGTTTCCTCCAACCGCTCCGAATGATGGATGCGGTGCAGGCTGGGGGTGATGATCACCCGGCGCAGTGCAGCATCCGCCCTGGGTGGCAGGGTGATGGCGGCGTGTTCGAACATGCTCGATGCGTTGAGCATGACCTCGAAGAGCAGCACGCCCTCAGGCGGGACCCCCAGGGCGATGACCGCCGCCATCTTGATGAACACCGAGAGCAGCAATTCCAGCGGGTGAAAGCGCAGCCCGGTGGTGGCGTCCATCTCGGTATCGGCGTGATGCACCCGATGCAGCCGCCACAGCAGCGGCACGGCGTGGAAGAGGCGGTGCTGGAAATAGATCAGCAGGTCGAGCAACACGACGCTCACGGCCATGGCGGCCCAAAGCGGCAGATCCAGCATGGGCAGCAGCCCCAATCCGCGCGACTGGGCCCAGAAGGCCGCCCCCATCGCCCCGGCCGGCACCAGCAGGCGGGCCAGCAGCGCGCCCAGCATCAAAAGCCCAAAATGATGCGACCAGCGCCGCGCGCCCAAGGGGCGTGCCACCCGCCAGGGCGCCAGCATTTCCGCCAGCAGCAGCAGGGCCAGGATGGCCAGAAAAGCGCCCAGGCGCAGCATGGGCTCATGCGTCAACATGGCGTTGATATGGGCCGGCCGGGGCGCACCGGTAGGGGGGCTACCAATCCCTCTCTATCGCGCCCAGGGCGCGAAGACGGTCGGCGTAGCGGGCGGCCAGGGCGGCCTCGCTGAATTCCTGCTGCAATCTTGTGCGGCCGGCGGCGGCGCGCCGTTGGGCGGCGGCCGGGTCGGCCAGCACCTCGCGCATGCGTTCGGCCATATGCGGCACATCCACCTCCGCCCAATAGGCGCCCTCCATCGGATAATACGCCTCCACCGGTTGGACCGGGCGGAGGGTGGCGCGCACCGGAAAGGCCGTCGTCTCGTCACAATATTCCTGGGTGCCGGAATAATCGGTGATGATGGCCGGCTTGCCCAAAAGCATGGCGTAAGCGGGCAGATAGCCAAAGCCTTCCGCCCGATGCGGCGATACCACGCAATCGGTGCCGGCGATCAGGCCGAGGTAATCATCAAAACCCATCGCCTCGACGATGAGATGAATGCGCGAATCCGCGAGGCAGGCTGCCTGCAGGGCCTGCCATTGCCCATGCGGGTCGCCCCAATGATCGGCGACGAATTCGGTTGATTTGATGACCAGCCGCACACTGTCATCCCCGGGCGGAAAGGCCAATTGGAAGGCCTGCACCGCCGCCATGGGGTTCTTGCGCTCCACCGCGGAGTGGAAATCGAAGGAGCAGAGAAAGCAAAAGGCCGAAGCCTCGATGCCATAGCGCGCCCTGGGCAGGGGTGGGATGGTGGCTGGCAGGGTGATGCCCTTGCGCATATTGATCACTGGCTTGTCGAAGGCTGCGGCATAGACCCGGGCGAGATAGGCCGATGGCACCCAGATCTCATCCAGCAGATCCAGCGCCAGGCGGTGCGATTGTGGCAGCACCTCCATCTCCCACAGGAAAAAGCCGATGCGATAGCTGCCCGGCCGGCCGCCACCGGCAGGATGGGCCAGGATTTGCGGCGCCTGATCGGCATTGATGTGGATGATCACCACATCGCGCTGCATCATCACCTCCGCGGTGGCGGCAGGCAGCGGGGGGAGTGGGACCTCCGGCAGGCCCTGGCTCAGGTCGCGCAGCACTGGCTGGATGCCGATGCGGCGCAGCGCCTGGGTGGTCATGCGCAGATTCACCCCAAGCCCTGTGGCGGAATCGGCCATGCCGATCACCGTGCAGCGCGGCGCGCGCGGTATCGGGCCAGCCCCGCCCTGGCCTTGGCGATAGAGCGAGGAGAAGCGGCGAAAATCCGGCCGAAGCTGGCAGACGAGCCCGGCAAACCAATGCTGCAGGCGAGAAGAGCGCCAGATGGGTTCAGCCTCGCCAGCCCCCCCGCCCAGCACACCGCAACAGGCGGCCATCAGGAATTCCATTCGCGTCAGCGCCTCTGGATGGTCATCCAGCTTTTCGGCGAAATGGCGCAGCGCCGCCGCCCCCAATAGGCGGAGGCGCCACATCTGCGGCGCCGGGCTGATGAGCAGCGCGAAAACGCAGCCCAATTGGCCCTCCTCTGTGGTCAGGTCATGGCGCTCGCGCAGCAGGGCGCTACCGCCATGTTGCAGCCTGGCAAAGCAGGAGATGATGCCAGGGGAGGGCTGACCAGGGGCGAGGCTCTCGAGCAGCGCCAGTGCGGCTTCCGGCACCAGGGCTGCATCCATGTGGTAATACGGAATTTCCTCCGTCACCCAGGCGAAGAGCAGCGCCTGTACCATCATCGGGTCGAGCAGATGTGGCGCGTGGTGGCCGCTGCGCCAATGATGGAAGATCAGCCGGGAAAGCCCAAGCGGCGCGGCCCAATCGGGCAAGGCATCGGCATTGAGAAAGCCGCTGATCGCCTGTGGCACCGGCACGCCGCCGCTGGCGACATGGCCGGGTGCGTCACGCACATACCAGCACAGGAAGGCGAAACGATTCTCCGCCGTGCGCAGATGCCACCGCGCCTCCAGCCGCAGGCTGGCGCGCAGATGCAGCATCATTCGGGTGATCGGCACCGCGCAGCCCTGTGCCAAGGCGATGGGCGCATTGACCACCTGCAGCAGCGCTTCATCCGGCTCGTCCTGGGCA